>NZ_FZLB01000095.1:0-10499 GCF_900196775.1 Helicobacter bizzozeronii | reverse complement strand
ACTTTGGGGGGCGTAAAAACATAGTCGGCGAGCGGGTAGCTCACTTCTTGTAATTTGGGGGTTTGGGGGGGCTTGGGTTTGTGGTGGATGACAAGAGAGGCGCTAAAAATACCCACCCCAGCTAAACCCCAAAGGAATATTTTACGCCACATCAGGGTTTTTTCTTAAGATTGCGCCTAATACAGGTGTGTTGCTTGCCCTCTCTTAAGGTCCATTTGTCCGCAATGTCCTCAGCGACCAAATAATCCCCCACAATGCGTGTGTTAATGGGATTATCATACCCATCGACCACCTTATAAGCAACGGGGAATTTGATTTGGGAGGCGCGGTGATCAAATTTGAAGTAGGTGAAGTGTGCGTCATTAAAAATCTCTAGGGGCTTGATGGGCTTAGAGGTGGCGACTTTGCACAGCCACAGACAAAACCAAGCGCGTTTTTTATGCCCTAAGATGCGATACCCATGCTCGATCTCCTTTTTGGGGATCAATATTGTGTGCGCGCCCTTGCCAATCTTAAGATAATGGGCTCCATCATCGCTGGGTTTCTCCTCTTTGGGCGTATTCTCTAGGGTTTGGGGCTCTGGGGGCTCTTCTTGGGGTTCTAAGAGGGCTAGGGGTTGCTGGACTTGAGAGGCTTGATCTAAAAAATGTTTATCAGATACATAGACATGGAGTGTGGGGTGTTTGGAGCTGGTAAAAGTGGTGGAAAAAATATAAAAAGAGTAGATTTTACCACTCTTGCTAATGATGGTTAAATTCGAATCAATACCAATTTGTAAGGGCTTGACTAGCAAAATATTACTATTCTCTTGTTTCTCCTCCCCGAGTAATTTTGTGCTAAAGCCCACATGATCGCCTAAGATCACCTCTTGGATGGGCTCGCTAAAAACCATGGTGGTTACCATGGCATAACGCAAGCGGATTTTATAAGTCTGCCCCAAGTGGTAATCAATAAAAAGCGTGTTGTCTAGCTCTGTGCGTTTTTTGTGGAAAAAACTCCCCTGAATGGCGTTGAGGTCTTGCATAGAGGGGGTGGGGAATTGTTCCTCCTCTTGGGGCACAGATTGGGCGCAAAGCCCACATACGAACATACCCAAAGCCAAGAGGCGCAAACCTAGCATGCAACCCGTTGCAAGGGCAAACTAGACCTCTTTTTTACGCACCTCTTTAATGCGGGCGGCTTTGCCTTTGCGGTGGCGTAAGTAGTAGAGTTTAGCGCGTCTGACTCGCCCCACGCGCAAAACCTCGATGCTGGCTAGACTTTCAGAATAAAGGGGAAAAATCCTCTCCACACCAATCCCATTTGCACCGATCTTACGGACACAAAAAGTGCGATCCACGCCCGATCCACGCAAACTAATGCAAACCCCTTCAAAAAACTGAGTCCGCATTTTATCCCCCTCTTTAATGCGGATCCCGAGTTTGAGCGTGTCACCAGCTTTAAAGCGGGGGGGTTGGGTTTTGATTTGGCTATCCTCAAAATGTTGGATATAGCGATTTTTCATATTTAACCTTTTTGATAAAGTGAATCGAATACCATGCGTTGCGACCTATTGAGACGATACAAACTAGGGCGGTAGTATTGGGTCTTGCAAATAGATAAATTACGCATAACCGATCTTATTTTAGCATGGTTGCCCTTTGAATACTCTGAAATAGCGGGCATATCTACACAACTAGGCGTATTCAAGCGATCGGTGTTGGCAAAATGAGGGGCTTCTAAGAGATGTTCCTCAAAGCTCTCATGTTCTAAAGATTGGCTATTGCCCAAAGTGCCCTCTAAATGGCGCGCCACGCTGTCGCACACACACAGCGCGGCTAATTCCCCCCCAGTTAAAATAAAATCCCCAATGCCCAACACTTCATCGCCATAAGTCTCGATCGCGCGCTCATCAAAGCCCTCATAACGCCCACACACCAAGATCAAATGCGCATAGGTGGCTAGGCGTTTGGCATCGCTTTGATCATAGGGCTTACCACTGGGGCTTAAAAAGATCACATGCCCTCGCCCCACGCCCCTTAAGGCATTTTCTAACATATAGGGGTCTAAAATCTGCCCAGCCCCCCCGCCTATGGGCGCAAAATCGGCGCGTTGGTGCTTGTGTGGGGAAAAATCCCGCATGTTGGCAATCTCTAAGCTAAAAATCTGCTTGTCTAAGGCGCGCTTTAAAATGGAGGCTTGGAAATAGGGGGCAACCAGTTGGGGGAAAAGGGTTAAAATGCTAAAATGCATGCCAAATTCTTAGGATTGTTCTAAAAGCCCACGGGCATGCTGGGTGTAGATACGCCGATTTTCTAAGTCTGTGTGCAGAATATAGGCATCAATGTAGGGGATTAAAAATAACTTGTTAGGGGTTTGCACATACAAATAATCCGTGCCCGCCAAACGCTCAATGCTAGCCACCCGCCCCAAGACCTCCCCCCCGTCCAACACCTCTAGGTTTAGAAGTTGGCAGTATAAAAACTCCCCCTCTTGCAGGTGGCAATATTTTAGCGTCTCTTCTTGGCTCATGGCTAAAGTGTGCAGGGTGAGCAACCTTGCTTGTTCTTTGCTGGTGATCTCCTCAAAAAAAATCAGTGCAAGATTATGGTTGTAGTTTTTGATTGTCAAGGCTCGCATAGGACCTAAAGGTGTGTAGGCATAAACACGGGCTTTAGCCACCAAGCACTCTAAACAATCGCTTTGTAAAGAGAGTTTCAAGCCCCCCAGTAACCCCACACTACGCCCTAAGCGACCCACCACCAATAAATCATCTACTTGCATCACAAAACATAGGGGTTTTCAGAGGCGAGCACCACGATCTTATAATTCAAACCATTCTTGGCTTTCACCCCCGAGATAAAAGCCTTGATCGCGCTCACCATCTTACCATCTTTGCCAATGACTCGCCCCATATCCACTGGGTTGGTGTAAATGCAAAGCTCCTTAGTGCCCTCTTCAAGCATTTTGGATTTGACTTCTAAAACCTGTGGGTAGGTTACAATCTTTTTGCAATACTCTTGCACGAACTTTTCAACACAAAAACCCCCCTCTAAATTTTCCCCCTCTGCCTTGCTCTCTTGCTCTGGCAAACCTTAAGCCTTTGAGCCTTGAGAAGCCAACTTTTGCACCCTCTCACTCATCTTAGCGCCCACGCCCTTCCAATAATCCAAACGCACATGGTCAATCTGCACCACCTTAGGGTTGCTCAAAGGGTTGTAATAACCAATGGATTCAATCCAGCCCCCATCGCGGCGTTTTCTTGAATCAGTTACGACCACCCGATAAAAGGGCTTTTTTTTGCGCCCCACGCGTGTTAATCTAATTGTTGTCATCTAAACTCCTTCATGCTAAAATTGATCTCCGCCATAATAAACCAATGCCGACCCCCAAGTCAAGCCCCCCCCAAAAGCGTCCAAGAGCATCAAATCGCCCTTTTTGAGCTTCCCTTGTTCGTAAATCTCATTCATCGCCATAGGGATACTGGCTGCTGAAGTGTTGCCATACTTTTGCACAGTGAGCACCACCTGCTCTTGACTAAAGGCTAGCTGGTTTTGCACGGCTTGGATGATGCGTAAATTGGCTTGGTGGGGGATAAAATAGGTGATCTGTTCGGGGGTAATGTTATTGGCACTTAAAATATCCTCAACATCTTTGAGTAAGGTTTTAATGGCGAGCTTAAAAACTTCATTGCCCTTCATGCGTAAAGTTTGGCTTTGATCGCAAGATTCAATGAAGGCACTTGGCTTGAGTGTTCTGGGCGTGTAAAGGTAATCCGCATAAGCCCCGTTGGAGGCGATCTTAACATCTAAGATACTCTCTTTGGGGTTGTCTGTGCGCGTAATCACGCATGCCCCCGCCCCATCGCCAAAGAGCACACAAGTGCTGCGATCCCCAAAATCAAGCACACTGCTGCACTTCTCCGCCCCCACGATCAACACATTTTGATACATGCCACTTTCCACAAATGCCTTAGCGGTCGCTAGCAAGTAAATAAACCCGCTACAAGCTGCCACAATGTCCATGCTGGGCGTGTTCTCTAAGCCTAATTTAGCACTCAGGGTACAAGCTGTGGAGGGCATGGCTAGATAATCCGGGCTAAGTGTCCCCACCAACACCAAATCAATGTCTTCTTTGCTCAAACCAGCCCGCTCAATAGCAGTTTGGGCGGCTCTGACACCCAAATCGCTACTTTTTTGCTCGGGCGTGGCAAAATAACGGGTCTTGATCCCTGTGCGTTTTTGAATCCACTCATCGCTTGTGTCTAGCAAGCCCTCAAAGGTGCTATTATCCACGCACCTATCAGGCACATAAGCAGCAACAGATTTTAGCATTGCATAGGGCATGTTTCTCTTTTCACTCATGGGAGGCTTCCTCATCTAAAGCCTTATGGCTAAAGGCTAATGCCATTTTTTCGCACACATTGCTCTCTTTGGCTTTAATGGCTTGGTAAATAGCGCACTCAATCGCGCGCGCATTGCTCTTGCCATGGCTGATGATCACCGTTTTATTCACACCCAACAAGGGTGCACCGCCATACTCGGCGTAGTCGGTTTTTTGCCTAATGAGACCAAAAGCCCCTTTGAGTAACAATGCTCCCAATTTAGCTGTCAAGTTGTTCTTAACCTCGTTTTTAAACACCGAGCTAATGGCACTAGCAACCCCCTCTGTGGTCTTTAACACCACATTCCCCACAAACCCATCGCACACCACAACATCTACAGAATTGACAAAAATATCATTCCCCTCTACATTGCCCTTAAAGGGAGAGGCATTAGCGTTGTTGGGTTCTCTGTGGAAAAGCGGGTATTGGCTGATGAGTTTAAAAGCCTCCTTAGTGGCTAAAGAGCCCTTGCTATCCTCTTCCCCATTGGATAACAACCCCACGCTAGCATTCTCATAGCCTAGGACACTCCTAGCATATTCATAGCCCATAATGGCAAAATCCAATAAGTATTCTGCCTTGCAGTCTGTATTGGCCCCCACATCCAATAAGACACTTGCGCGCTGCCCTACAGAGGGCATGAGCGTGCAAAGTGCTGGGCGGCTAACCCCTTTAATACGCCCCAACTTGAGCGTGGCTAGCCCCATAGTTGCCCCGCTATGCCCGGCAGAAACCAACGCATCCGCCCCGTTTTTTAAAATGTCCATGCCCACAAAGATCGAGGCTTCTTTGCGTTTGAGCGCATCGGTGGCTTGCTCTTCCATGCGGATATAATCGGGGCAATCAATGATTTCAACCTTAGAGGCTAAATCTTTGGAGATCAAAGCCTTTGCTTTGGTGGCATCACCTACCAAAACCGGTTCAAACACTTGGGTGCCCAAAGCCTTAGCAACGCCCTCAACAATGGGGAGGATACCTAAATCCGCTCCCATGAGGTCAATCACAATCCTCATGCTGGACTCTATTTGTAATTGCCCGTGAATTTGTTAATAAAATGGGGGAGTTTCCAGCTCCCATCTTTATCTTTAATAGGTGCTGCCAACTTGGCAGTATAATGCGTGCGTCTTTTTCTCGCTCTTGTTTTGCTCACGCGTCTATCAGGAACAGCCATTGTTTCTCCTTTATTTATGAATTAGGCAAATAGTGGTAGTCTGCTTGGATGGATTGCACTTCAGAGTCTAATAACGCCTCTAAATCAATGCACCCATCTAAACTTTCCACCACATCCATTGTTTCCATACAGAGCCCATTTTCTAAGTAAATTGGCTCTTGTGCCTTTGTGGGTTTGTAGATACCATCAAAGACAAGCAAACGCAAGTCTTGAGAAATGGGCTTATCAAAGATGGTCCCGCTCAAAGCGCATGGCACGCTTAACACCCCATGCAAACGCCCCTCCACCAAGTAGAGCTTACTCCCTACCCGACTGACCTGCCCCTCTAGCTCCATGCGATCTAAATGGCAAGTAAAGGGCTTGGCATGCGTGCCTATTTTTTTCATCTCTAAGCGCAAAAAGCCCTCTAGTTGCCAAAGAAAAAGGCGATCTCTTGTTTGGCATTTTCTGGGCTATCACTCCCATGCACCACATTGGCATCGATATTATCTGCAAAATCCGCCCGAATCGTGCCCGGTTCTGCTTTTTTAGGATCGGTAGCCCCCATTAATTTTCTGTTCTTTTCCACCACTCCTTCCCCCTCTAAAACCATCACCACCACATCCCCACTGGTCATAAAGGCGATCAAATCCTTGAAAAAGGGGCGATCTTTGTGGATGGCATAAAAATCCTGCGCTTGGGTTGCACTCAAGTGCATGCGTTTGATTTTCACCACCTCCAAGCCCGCTTCCTCAAAACGGGTGATGATCTTCCCAATGATTTTCTTTTTCACACCATCGGGTTTGATAATAGATAGGGTCTGCACCATCATGGTCCTTTAAAATCGCATTCAAGCTGGGCATTATAGCAGGTCTTAGCTTAAAGCAAAGGGGAGTGGCTCCCACCCCCCCATTTTTTAGGCTGCTTGCTGGAAATAATAAATCCTATGCTGGTAAGCCCTAAAGAGTTTGCAACACAGAAAGTGCAAGATAATCGCCCCCACAAAGGGCAAAACACCATAGGTGAGCACCACGCGCATTAAAGGCAAATCTAGCTGGTTGAGCAACGCCTCTTCATAAGCCTTGATGGGACCAATCAGCCCCACTAGCCCAAAGCCCGCACTCTTGGCATCGCCAGTAATTTGGAAAAAATAAGTGATGAGTCCGGCTAGCACACCATTAGCAAAAACGCAGGTTGCCATAATGGGGGATTTGAAAAAGTTGGGGATCATCATTTTCATCGCCCCTAGCAAGATTGCCACGCTCACCCCGGCTTTATTCTTAGCCAAGAGCGAACCCACAATGAGAACGGCTGTCGTGCTCACAACGCCCATATTAGCCGCCCCTGAAGCTAAACCACTAATGCCAATGATTAAGCTCACCGCCACCGTGGAGATGGGCGAGATGATGATGAAGGCGTAAGAGATGGAGATGAACACACACATTAAAAGCGGGTGTAGGTGGGTGAAATACATGATGGCTTGCCCAATTTGCAGAGTTACGCCAGTGGTGTAGGGCAAGATGAGCAAGCCTAAAAAGCCACAAAAAACCCCCACAGCGATGGGCTGTAAAATGATGGTGAGCGATCCAAATTTATCGCCTAGCCATTGTGTGATCTTCACAGCCAAAGCGACCACGATTAAAACGGTGAGCAAATCCCCCACACCGGCGAGCACAAGCCCATTTGGCGTGTGCTTCACCACTCCAGAGGCAATGAAGGCTGCTGCCCCGATGATGCTAGACTTTAGGGGATTAAAGTTGAAATTAAGCCCCACTAACACGCCGGTAATGAGGGAGAGCAAGGCTTGCAAGATCACCAGCGCATCTGCAAAGAGCCCAACGGCATGGATATGGGTATAGGGCTTGAGTAAGCCCCCCAAGATCGCATTGGGTGCTAGAGCGATCACCACGGCTATTGCCATCCCCGATAAGAGCTTGAGTAAAAAATCTTTCATCTAAGCTCCTTTAAGAGACCTTAACAATCCAACCCTCAGGCGCAGGCGCATCGCCTAACTGGATATTCACAAGGGCGTGGTAAAGCTGTTTGGTAACTGGTCCTGCCTCTGTTTGGCTATAAAAGACATGCATTTTGTCTTTGTAAAAAATCCCACCCACAGGCACAATCACCGCAGCTGTCCCACACACTCCCGCCTCGCTATATTCATCTAAAGAATCGATATAAACATCGCCCTCCAGCACTTCGATCCCTAATTGCTCTTTGGCTAAGTGCAAGAGAGAGTATTTGGTGATGCTAGGCAAAATAGAGGGCGATGCGGGGGTTACCAACACGCCCTTTTTAGAAATCGCATAGAAATTAGCCGCCCCCACTTCTTCAATTTTAGTGTGCGTGGCGGCATCTAAATAAACACAATCGCTAAAATTTTGCTCCTTAGCTAATTTAGCTGGGAGCGCGCTAGCTGCGTAGTTGCCCCCCACTTTCACCGCTCCTGTGCCTTGTGGCGCGGCGCGATCGTAGTCAGAAACAACAAAATTAGCCGGTTGCAAGCCCCCTTTTAAATAAGGCCCTACGGGCATGCAAAAGACCACAAATAAAAACTCTTGTACGGGGGCTAAACTGATCTCAGCCCCCACACCCAAGACCAGCGGGCGGATATAGAGTGTCGCTCCTGAACCATAGGGACCTACCCACTTGGCATTAGCTTTAGCCACTTGGACACACGCATCAACAAAGAAATCAACCGGCACGGGTGCCATTAAAAGGCGTTTGCAAGAAGCTTGTAAGCGTTTGGCATTCTCTTCGGGGCGGAATAGATTAATCGATCCATCTTGACAGCGATAAGCTTTAAGACCCTCAAAACATTGTTGCCCATAGTGCAGGGCAGGGGCACATTCATGTAAAGTAATTTGGTTATCCTCAATTAGTTCTCCAGCAGACCATGACCCGTTCTTGTAGCGGGCAACAAAACGAAAATCGGTTTTGACATAGCTAAAACCTAGATTGTTCCAATCTAAATTAGGCATACATCTCCTTTAAGTTATTGTCGTGGGAGATTATATAAGACCATCCCACCTCTTTAATGATAGCAGATTTTTAATCCATTAGTCCAAAAATCTTATGGGATGGCAAATTAAAGGGTTTTAGCCATGCGCCAGTGTGTAAGCAAAGGCAATGCGTGCCCCAGCATTTTGGAGAGTTTCTATGGCTTGTTGCATGGTGCTGCCCGTAGTGAGGACATCATCCACTAAAAAATAAGGCAAGTTAGGATCGCCACTAAAAACAAAATTTTTCTTGTTCTCTTGGCGGAATTTCAAACTCTGCCCAGCGTAAGTGATGGGGTTTGTGGCTTTGAGTTGGTTGTATTTGGCTTTTAAGTGGGGCTTGAGCGCAACACAGAGGGCGTGCAAAATAACGGCGGTGTGGGAATAGCCCCTTTTGACATGATCATCAATACCCACCCCATAAAGGGGGGTCTTGGGCAGGTGGGGGGCAAGTTGTGCAGCGCAACGGCGCGCTAAAAGCGCTAAAACACGACTCCCCAAGGGCTGGTACTTGCTTTTAATCAGCCACTCAATTTCCTCATAAACATAAAAGCTATAAATAGACACGCCCTCCAAGGAGCGCACCACTAAAGAGGGGCATAGATCAGCATAACAACGCGCACACATCAAGCCTAAAACCCATTTTCCACACACCAAGCAACGCATTACAAATCACTTAAAAAGCGGGCTAGATTAGGCAGTTGGGCTTGCATGCAAAGCAGCTTGGCTGCTTGGCTGGCTTGTTGCTTGTAGTGTCGGATTTGATCTATATCCAAACTAGCCAAGG
The DNA here is from genome assembly GCF_900196775.1 of Helicobacter bizzozeronii. Lineage (NCBI taxonomy): Bacteria > Pseudomonadati > Campylobacterota > Epsilonproteobacteria > Campylobacterales > Helicobacteraceae > Helicobacter > Helicobacter bizzozeronii. The sequence goes on along the minus strand of NZ_FZLB01000095.1, from coordinate 1,200 downwards.
TCTCAAGCAAGCTAGCATGGCTAAAATCTGGGCTGGTTATGCCCATTTGGTGGGCTTCTAGTAGGGCTTTTACTTCCATTAGGGGCGTGCTAATCACCCCTAAAGCACTTTGGATGTATTCAAAAAACTTATTGGGGAGGGCATACAAATGATTAAGAGAATTATTAGGCAGGCTTAAAAGCCCCAAATCAAAGGGTTGGCTTGCAGAGATGATCTCTAAGAACCCTACGGGCTTGAGGAGTTGGATAGGCACGCCTTGGGCTTGCAAGCGTGTTACCCTAGTCTTAAAATCTTGAAAAAAGGAGGCATGTTTGCTTAAGACCATCAAGTTCAAATGATAGGGTAGGGGCAAATCCTTTAAACCTTGGGCTAAATCTAAGAGATTATGCGAATCGCGTTCTTTAGCGACTAGCCCATGGTAGAGCAAGCGCATAGGGCAGCTTAGGGGGCTGGGTTGCAAATTAGCATAAAAGGGGGTTGAGTGCCAGATCAAATTATGGGCGGGGTTAAAGTGGGGGTAATTTTGGGCATAAAGCTTGGCAATAGAGGCATTCACGCTAAGGCTTTTGTGGGCATAGCTTAAATAGTGGGTGCAGATATGGTGGAAAAGGGGCGCGCTGAAGTGCTGGGGATTAACCAATGCGGGGTAAAACTCACGCAAATCCACAATCAGATTTGGCAGGCGTGTGTATTCTACGAGGGTGGGCAACAAAGCCAAATCTTGCACAAAAACAGCCTTGATATAGACTTTTTGTCTTTCTAAACGCATTTTAAGTTGGTTGAGTTGGCGGGCGAGTTCTAGGCGGTTGGGCGTGAAAAGCAGGGGGCTAAAGTGTTTTTGGGCGGTGTAGTGGGTGATTTTTGTAGCCTCCAGCAGGCTTTTATCTAAGGGGGGGAAACTTAAAAAACTTACCGATTGGGGCATTGGGCAGGGCGGGGGGGATAGTACAAATAGGGGCGTGTGGGGGTAGAGGGCTAGCAGGGCTAGGCTTAAGCGATAAGCTCTGGGGCTAGCACTTAGAGGGCTTTCAGCGAGCAATAAAAAAGCGGGGCACATTAGGGCTTGTGGGTTTTGATCGCATAGGAAGCCACGACTTTATTTTTCTAGCGGATTTTAATCTACCCTTGCTTGCCGTGTTTAACCAAGAAAAGATCTGCGCGATCTCGGATGGAACAGAATTTTAGGAGTAAAGCCCTTTG
>NZ_FZLB01000091.1:4928-5206 GCF_900196775.1 Helicobacter bizzozeronii | reverse complement strand
TAGATCGCATGGGCTTCTCTAATAAGGGGGATCACCCGCTCAATAGCTTGGCTAGCACCATAGGCAAGTTTCATATTAATAGACCTGATTTTGGCTATATGCGCGCCAATGCCTAGCACAAATACTATGCTTAAAACCAAATGAGTTTTTGGCTTTAAGGATATTGTGGGGCGCACCAGATAAAGAAACAACCCACAAACAGCCAATACCCCCAATAAAACCCCGCTATGGGGGAGCACCATGCTTTTAAAAAAATCATGACTCTCTTTAAGATTGGT
>NZ_FZLB01000091.1:0-4851 GCF_900196775.1 Helicobacter bizzozeronii | reverse complement strand
AAGGCGATCAAGTGCTTTAAGCCCTGTGCATAGGGCGAAAACAAGCCAGCCACCACAGGGGCTAGCCAGCAGAGTAAAAAGCGGCTGTCTAGAATCATTGCAAAATCCTTAGACTAAGCGAATCGTGTAGGGTTTGGAATCGGTGTAAAAATGGCTAAAGTAACGCCAAAATTGGGCTTCATAAACATTGGGGGTGCGTTGGATACGGCAATGAAAACCCCTTAAAATTTCCTCAAAGGGCAAATGGTTTTCAACCACGCAAGCCAAAATCTCGCCCCTCACTTTGAGCACCATCACGCGGTAGCCTTGTTGCTGGGTGATGATGGCATCTGCTTGGATTGTCTTAAAACTTTGGGTGGCAAAATCAGCTTGCACGATGGGACCCACCACCTTTTCAAAAGAGTCACCAGTGGGCACAAAGGTTACGATCTGCTGGGCTTTGTAGCCCGATAATTTGAGGTAGCCCATTAGTTTATTAGCGTCATAAACAAAGGTGCGGGTGTAAAAATCTACATACTTTTGGGGCACATCTCTTTTGAGTACATGCACATCTTCGCGCCATTGGATCAAGTCGTTTTCTTTAAACTCTAGGGTTAAAGTGTAGTCTGGTTGTAGCCACACAATCGGGGTTTCTCTATGGCTACGGGTGTAGGTGTCGCAAATTTGCTTGCCAAGATCTAGGGCGTTTTTGCTATTGGCGTTTTGAATTGCTTGATCGCGGCTGGCTTCTTGGATATAGGGCGTGGCAATGGGCATGACATAGGTGGGCTTGGTTCTTTCTAAGAGTAATTCTAGTTGTTGCTTGAGCCCTTCTAAATGGTTGGCGTGTAGTGCCTTTTTTTGTTCGTTATCGTAATTATCGATGCAAAAGGGGAAACCCGAGGTCGCGCCCGCAAAGGAGGTGCAAAGCAAGGTGAGATCGGTGGGGAGATTAAAGGCATTGAGATAATTCCCATAGGCGTTAATAATCACATCATGCCCAGACAAGCACAAGTATAGCCCGCTCTCTTCTGAGCCATCGCCTGCCCTTAGGATACTGAACTGGAAAAAGGAGCTAAATTCATAGATTTCTTGGAATTCTAGGGTGTAAATGTTGGTAAAGCCCAAACCTCTTAGGGCTTTTTCAATGCTTTTAGAGGCAAAATTACCAATTAAAAAGGGCTTGCTTTTAGGCACGAAAGCTAGGGTTTGGGGGTGCAAGCAACTAGAACGATTAGAGGAGATAAAGATAAAATCGGCATTCACCAAGCAATGCACCGCCTCTTTACAGCTCGCCGTTTCTAAGTAGCCACTACCTAAAAAACTAGGACCTAGCAACCATGGATCGGTGATGCACTTGATGCCCCCAGCCTCAATGTGTAAGCAAGCGTGGTTGAGCCAGCGGATTTTAAAATCGCCCTTAAAACTGGATTGGTAGGGGTTGGAGAGATCGATAGAAGTTTGGACATGCAAGGAACGCCCCTCGATACAATACCTAAGGGGTTGTTTTCTATAACCATTGTGGTAGGTCAAGGTCTTTAAATCCAAAGCCCAGTTACAATACGGGCAACTAGCGATCCCCTTGTTGTGTAGGAGTTTATCGCCTCTGTGGTTACAGGTTTTATCGATGATCCATTCCACTTCGGGTTTTTCGCCCAGTTTGACATGCTTTTTCATATTGATAATGAACTTCCCAATATCATTAATGCCCTCTAAGAGCCCCCGAACGGGGACAACCTCTGTATTGACAGAAGTTTCAAAAAGACCCACACGGCGTAACCTAATGGAGGCTTGGGGACTCTTTGCATTCTTAGGGGGATTGGCAGACATTATCACTCCTATTTTTAGCAAGATGGGTAATTATACATTAAAACCTTTATAGATCGTGATTTTGCGCCAAATTATTAAATTTTGGTTACACTTGTGCCATCTCAAACAAAAGGATTTAGGGTGCTTTTAGTGGATAGCAGAAACCCCCAACAAACCAAGAGTTTTACACAGGCTTTATTAGAACCCAGTAGCCCCACGGGCGGACTTTTTTGCTTTCCAAATGTCCCTAATGTGGATTTTGAGGCTTACTTGCATTTGGATTACACCCAGCTAGCTCAAGCCCTATTTGGGGCACTTAATTTAGATATTGAGCCCGCAATTTTGCAAGAAGCCCTCAAGCGTTATGGGGGTTTTTCAGACATTGCCCCTCTAAGGCATCTAAGCCCCACCCTCTATATCCAAGAACTCTACCATGGTCCTACTCTGGCTTTTAAAGACATGGCTTTACAACCCTTTGGAATCTTGCTCTCTAAACTCGCCCAACAACGCCACGAAAAATATTTAATTTTAGTGGCAACAAGTGGGGATACTGGACCTGCTAGCCTAGCTAGCTTTGCCTCTTTGCCTAATACCTATGTGATTTGTCTATACCCTGCTGATGGTACAAGCCTAATCCAAGCCTTGCAAATGCAAACAATGGATGCGCCCAATTTAAAGGTCTTTGGAATCAAGGGCAATTTTGATGATGCCCAAAGCACGCTCAAAGCCTTACTCAAAGATACGGGTTTTAAAGCCACTTTGCAAAAACAAGGTTTTTGCTTGAGTGTGGCCAATTCGATCAATATTGGGCGCATTGTGTTCCAGATCATCTACCATGTGTGGGGGTATTTGGAATTGGTGCGCCACCACGCCCTGCGCTATGGGCAACCCTTGAATATTTTTGTGCCTAGCGGGAATTTTGGGAATGCTCTGGGGGCTTTTTATGCCAAACAAATGGGCTTACCCATTGCAAAAATTGGGATTGTATCCAATGCTAACAATGTCTTAGAAGAGTGGATCAAAACGGGGGTCTATGATATTAGACAAAGAGGTTTGCTCAAAACCCACGCCCCAGCGATGGATATTTTAAAAAGCTCCAATGTGGAACGGCTTTTATACGCCCTCTTGGGGCACAAGCGCACCTTAGAGTGCATGCAAGCCTTAGAGCAAGAGCAAATTTACAGCTTGCAACCCCAAGAACTGCAAATCTTGCAAAAACATTTTATCAGTTTTAGCTGTGATGATGAATCTTGTTTAAAAAGCATCGCCCAAACTTACCAAAAATATGGCTATCTAGCCGACCCCCACACCGTTACCGCCCTACATGCTTATGAGCAACTCCAATCAGATTTGCCTTGCGTGGTGGTTTCTACAGCCTCATGGAGCAAATTTGCCCAAACCACGCTTTTAGGGCTTACAGGTGTGCCCAGCACAGATGACCAACAAGCCTTAGAAATCCTAGCCACTCAGGGCATCACCCCGCCCCAGCGTGTCAAAGAACTTTTAAGCCGCCCCAAAATCCACACGGGGGTTTTAGAGACAGCTAGCGTGGCTAGCCAAATCCAAGCTTGGCTAGAAAAGCACTAATGGACTTCTTTCCACACCTTTTGTTTCCACATATAGGCTAGGAAAGCCAAGACGGCAAAGAAGATCATGATCTTGATGCCCAATGCATTTCTTTGGGATTTTTTACTATCCCCGGTCTTTTCTAGGTAGTGGATAATCTGCTCTTGGGAAGCCTTAGTTAAGCCCACTCGAGGCATTGCCGTGCCGGGCAAGATTTTTTGTGGATCGTTTAAGAAAACTTCTAATTTTTCATGCCCCATGCTACGGATCATCATGGAGAGATCCGGCGCATTTGAGCCCAAATAGCGGTGTAAGTCTTTGGCATCTGTGAGCGCATAAAGCTTGTCGTATTCGATGTTGTGGCAACGCTGGCAAGCCTGCGCAAAAACTGCCTTATCATCTAGCTTTTTAGGGGCGATGGACACCAAGTAAGCCACAATGTCGCTCAAGTCTTGATCGCTAAATTGGGCGAAAGCGGGCATGGGATAGGGGTTGGCATCTTTGTATTTATGCGTGAGTTTGGCTGCTTGTGTGGGGTCTTTGATAAAATGGGCGATAAACTGGGGGTCTAGCACGCTACCCACATGGGAGAGATCGGGGGGCACGACCCCAAAGCTTGCGCCCGCACTGGCATGATCCATGGGGGCGGGCATTTTTTGACTCTCAATGCCATGGCAAGCCACACAATTTTGCGCCACCAAGTCCTTACCCTTGCTAACATCGCCCTTGCTTAGATCGATGGGCTTTAAATCTTTAAAGCTAAAGTCAGCCGGGGCGACTTTGGGCTCCATAATGCTATGAGCATAAGGCTCCACCCCCCAGTAAAGCACGCCAATCACCACGATTAAAATCGCTAAGATTTTGAGTTCTTTCACTGCGCACCGCCTTTCTTCTCAGCCTTAGCAATTAAGGGCAAGATGACAAAGAAGAGCACCAAAAAGACAATGGAAGCCACAAAGCCTACATATTTGTTATTACCCACAGGGGGGAGCTTGCCATAAATGGTGAGCACGATCATATCCACGACCAACACCCAAAACCAGATATTAAAGGCTTTGCGTTTGTGGGCGGGCTTGACCACCGGGCTATTATCCAAAAAGGGCAATAAGAAAAAGATCACCTGTGCGATCCCAAAGGCGACCAACCCCAAGTTACCATTAAAGAAAAAGCCCCTTAAAACCTCATAGCTCCATAAAAAATACCATTCAGGGTAAATGTGGTGCGGGGTTTTGAGGCTATCGGCACGCTCAAAGTTGATCGGATCCATCGCAAATTCATAGTGGTAACACACAAGATAAAAGAAAAAGACCATGAAGGCACAGACCACAAAAATATCTTTGGATAAAAACACGGGCCAAAAGGGAATGACCTTAGATTCCTTTTTTTGCCCCTCTTTGTATTTTTTCTCCTCAGCCTCAAAGTCGAGCACCTCGCCCTCTTGGTTATTGACATGGGGGATACGGAGGGAATAAAAATGCAAGCCAATCAACATGATGA
>NZ_FZLB01000025.1:0-7111 GCF_900196775.1 Helicobacter bizzozeronii | reverse complement strand
AAAAATAAGGGGAAGTATGAAGCACATATGTGGGGGGTCGTCGTCGACATACAAAATATATAAGAGATAGAGGTAGGGGGTGGATTATAGAAATATAATGCGTTTAATTAGCTTGTGTTAAATGTTAAGTAGGAGTGGCATGATCAAAACCGAAGATGGAAAAATGGTGGGGGGGGGGGGAGTGGTAGAGCACGCCTCTAAATATCCAAACCCCGCTGATGACACTATCTACAAGCGAGCAGTAAAGGAAAATGACCGCTACAAGGAGGGGTGCCCCACATGTGCTAACACTAATAAACGCGCTTATGACCTCAGCAACCAAATAGAGGAGGTAACCAAATCGCTAGCTTCTCTATGCCAATATCTTGGCTTAACACCCCCTGATCCCCAACTAACACCCGCAGAACAAATTAAAAGCCTTTTAGAGCAAAAGCCCAACTCTAAGCAACAAGAGGACTTGGGCGAACTTGAAAAAGGGTTGCACATCCTTGCACAAAAGTTAGAACTAAACCTAGAGGACATGGACATGGGCAAAAAGGACAAACTCACCCTCAAAAAGCTTGAAAAAATGGTTGTAGAAATACAAACAGCAGTTAAAACACTGCAAGAGCGGGTCGAAGAGCTACAAAAAGAGCTTGAAGGTCCTGAGGGCTTGAGGGAAAAATACACAAAACTAGAGGGGGAAAAAGGAGCGGTTGATAAGGAGCTAGAGGAGAAAAGGACGGAGCTAGGGGAAAGAGACGCAACAATAAAGGATTTGCAAGAAAAGGAGATACCAGACTTGCAGAGCAAACTAGGAACTGAAAAACAAAAAGCAATAGACTTGGGCAAGGAGTTGGAGGATAAAAAGAAAGAAGCAAGAGATTTAGACGGGAGGCTAACAGCCAAAGAGAAAAAGGCAACAGACTTAAGCGAGGAGCTAGCAACTTTAAAGCAAGAAAAAGCCCAGCTAACAACCAATGCACAACAAAAAGAAACAGAGCTAGGGGAGCAGATAAAAGCCCTAGAGACCCAAATGGCTACACTCAAGGGCTTTGAGACCTACCAAGAGCTTTTAAAACTTGCCCAAGAACACCCTAATTTGGGGCTTGTGGCAAATACGCCCGGGGATTTGCTCAATGAGATTTACAAAGCCCCTAAAAACCTGATGAAAAAGGTAGCCGAGAGCACCCTCAAATCCATTAAAGAGAAAAGAGCAGATGAGTCAATTTGGATGGACTATTTTGAACGCCTCTTTGTCATTTTGCAGGATTTTCTTGGTTTGCAAAGGCTGGCGATCAAAGAGGGCGATGCATACAACCCCGCAAAATGCGAGATATTGGGCAAGTCCAATAGGCAAGGTAGTGTTTGCAAGGTTCTCTTCCAAGGCTACCAAATAAAAGGTGAGACCGTGGCATATAGTTTAGTTGAAATGCAGTGATCGCGGGCGTTTTGGCGCGTGTGCGGGCGTTTTTATGTGTGCATTTGTGTGCAAAAGTTCCAACCCCCATTAAGAAAGGAAATAACATGGAAGAACAAAGAGACAAAATCAGCATTGAGGAATTAACCCTCTCTGAAAGGCATCCTTTAGCCAAAATGTTACGGAATTTAGAGAAAAAGGGCAATGAGAAAGCCAAAGAGATTTTAACTGATGTCCAAAGGAAGTTGGATGGTTTTGAGGGCAAGATAGCCACTCTGCCTGCCAAAGACCAAGAGCGTTTGTTGGCAGTGGCTAGACGCGTGCGCTATCTCAAACCTGATGACTCTTGTGTGCGATCCCCGCAATTTTTGGAATACCTGCAGGAGTTGTCGGTTTTGGTTTCTAGCAATCAAAAGCCCTTTATTCCAGCCCGCTGGATCAAAGAGTTTGAGGCCTTGTTGCAAGATAGCCAATTGCACATCAGCATGGAGGATTTACGCCCTGAGTTGCTCAAGATTGACCATGTAGCCATCGGTGTTAAACCCTATGCGCAGACTTTACTCGATGACCCCAACGAGGGGCATTGGGACCTCTACCCTAGGGAAGATGGGTTCAAGGGTAAGAAGTTGTGTTTTAAATTTGATGCGCCATTGAATGTCAGAACCCCTAAGGGGGATATTAAAACCGGAGAGGTCGCCATTGACTTTGGCACTAAACACACCATTGCGGCTTACTTAGAAGATGGCAACCCCACCTTGCTCTCCATTGGTGCAGAACAAAATCTGGGGAATTTGGGCGATCGGGAGTTTGAAAACCCCACCATTATCGAGTTTAGACACCACCAAAAGTTTTTAGAGGACTATGGCGCGCTTGAACACCGCCCCTTGACAAGACTTGCCGATCTGGGAGTTGCCCATGGGGCTTTTGAAGAGTTTAAAAAGGCTGAGGGGAATGACTTTTACCGCTTTTTTTACAAACTCAAGCAATGGGCGGGCGCAGCAGATCACAATATCCGTTTCAACGATGAACAAGGGTATGAAGTGAGCTTGAAGGGTTTTATGGATTGTGATTTTAATAATCCAGTGGAATTTTACGCCTATCTGTTAGGACGCTACATCAACAACATGAATAGGGGGGTGTATTTGAAATACTTCCTCTCTTATCCGGTCAAATACGAGGAGGAACAGGCGTTAAAAATCCGCGAGAGTTTTGAAAAGGGTTTGAGAAAATCCCTTCCTGCTGGCTTAGATGAAAATCAATTACAAGTGCGTTTGACCTTGAGCGAACCGGCTGCCTATGCGATCAGTGCGTTGCAAGAATTTGGGTTTTATGACAAAGTGGATCAAAAGGGCATTTACTATGGGATTTTTGACTTTGGGGGCGGGACAACCGATTTTGACTTTGGGATTTTTAAAGAGAGCGGCGATCCCAACCACGAATTTGATCTCTGCCCCTTCACAACCCACGATGGCATGCGTTGGCTAGGAGGCGAGAATCTATTAGAACTTCTAGCCTATGAACTCTACATTCAAGAGGATCACCTAGAGCAGATGCGCGAACACAAAATCCCCTTTGTAGCCCCCAATTACGATCCGGCGCGTTTCAGCACTGCCCTTTTAGGCGATCTCATCACCCTAGCTCCTCGTGAGGGCAGGCGTAATTTACAAGATTTGGTGAAACTTTTGCGTCCCTTTGTAGAAAACTTGAGCGCGGAGGATTTGCAAAAAGAAGATCAAGAGTTGCAAGAACAGCTACAAGAAAAAGAAATGGGCGAAAAAGGTAAAATAGAGTCAGAAATCACTTTAAAAGATACACAAGGTGAGGGTAAAGACATTAACCTAACCATCAACTATCCCCATCTGCTTGCTGTGCTAAGAAGAGAGATCGAGGATGGAGTCAAAAACTTCTTTACAAGCTTGCGACTCTTGGGCGAGAAAATAGAGGGCATGACAAAATTGCACATTTTCTTAGGGGGGAATGCGAGCCGCTCCCCCTTGCTCAAAGCCATTTTCTTAGAGCACATTGACAAGGAAAAAGAAAAATACCAAGCCTATAAAAACACCCAACTGAGCAAACGCGGGGAAGAGATGCCGGATATGGATTTTGAACTTTGGCCCCCTTTGGGCACCCCTGAGGCAGATGAAATCATCAAAAGAGAAAACCCCATGCACCCCATACACGATGGACCGATCCATTCTTCACACCGCGTAACCTGTAAAACGGGGGTGGTCTTTGGGCTTTTGGAGGGGCGTGAGCGCAACAAAGGGGGTATTCAGATTGTGCGGGAGAAAACAGCCCCTGCCTTTAAATACCACATCGGCTTTGAGCGCAGAAGGCGTTTTGAACCCAAATTGCACCGCGATCGAATCAAGATCGGGGAATGGGTGGAGTTGGATTGTTTGGGGTCTTATCAAGAGGTGGAATTCCGCTACACGGATAAAGCGAGTGCCTTTGCTGAGGAGAAGAATTTTCCAGCCAACCAAACAATAAGATGTGTGGTGAGTTTGGATCGCCCCTATCCTAACCATGTGCTTAAAATTTGCGCTCAGGATATGAGCACGCTGAAAATCGGCGTTTTCAACGATAAGGGCGAATTGGTTTGGTCAGAGAAAGTCATCCGCCTAGATGACAATAAAGCGACTCATCTCAATTAAAAAGGAGTGCCATGCGTTATGCCTATGTTTTTGTGCTGGTCGATGATCGCGTGTGTGTGCTCCAGCATCAAGATGGGAAAGTGAGAGCGTCTAATTTAGCCAACAAGGCGCGCTTTGAGGACATCTCTGAGAGTTTTTGGGAGGACTTCCAGCGGGTTTTTAACATCGATCCCAAAGGGCATAAAGACTATGCCTTTGTGTGGCTCAATAAAGCCTACAAGCATAGTATTGTGCTAAATACCCCTGATTTTAAAGATCGCCTAGAGGATAGCATTTGGAATCATAGATACATGGCAGATGTGCGCGATATCCTTGAGGGGGCTTATTCCATGCGTTTTAATTTTGAGGATTTTACAGGGTGTCAGTTATATCCCTCGCCCTCTGCAACCCTCTTATTCACCAATGCCAATTTGGAACGCCCACCAGAAGCATCCTTTGAGGATGAAAAGCCCTCAACGGGTTATCATTCATTTAGCAATGATAGCCTCAAGTCCAATCACAAAGCTATCCATGGAGAAAAACCCCAAAAGAACACACCTGTGGAGCGCACCCTCCCTACTAAAGCCTCCCTCAAGGGGGATGACAAACCTAGCAAAGATGAGGAGAATGTATAACACCAAGACCACACACTTTACCTTTTAAAGACTCTAGGCTCGCAAACCTTGCAAGAGGGGGGATAGACAAACCTACAAAAGTTTACAGGGCAGACCACCCCCGCACCAATGAGAGTGGGAACTGGAATAGAGGCACTAAGACCTGCCTGGGCAAGCCTTGTTAAGAGTGCAATCTTGCAAGCAACTAAGATGTGGGAGGTGGTAATTTGAATCTTAATATTTATCCACAAAAAGAGTAAAATCAAATTCTCAATTTCATCACCAAAGGAGAATCCATGCTCTCTAAGTCCAAGTTTGTAAAGGGTATGCAGTGCTCTAAATTGCTGTGGTTAGACAAGCACAGAAAAGAAGCATTGCAAACTAGCCCAGCGTTTTTAAAAAAAGCACAGAGTGGGCAAGAAGTGGGGCAACTCGCTCGGGATTTATTCCCCGGTGGCAAAGAGATTGTCTATAACCCAGATGATATGGTAGGCATGGCAGTGCGCACTAAAGAGCTCATCAATCAAGGTGTTAAAATCATCTATGAAGCCACCTTTGAGTATCAGGGAATCTTGGTGATGGTGGATATTTTAGAGATTGAGGGCAATCGTGTGGTGTTAAACGAGGTGAAAAGCTCTACAAACATCTATAGGGACAGCAAGGCGCAACATCCCAAAGAGGAATATCTGTGGGATTTGGGGATACAATATTATGTCTTAGCGGGTTTGGGTTATAAAGTTGAGGGGGCGTATTTGATCTGCCTAGATAAAACTTACATGAGAGAGGGCGCGCTGGATTTAAAAGGTTTGTTCTTAAAAAACGACTTTTTAGAGTTTGTCAAGAACTTCCAAAGCGCAATCTCTGCGCATTTGGCAGGCATGAATCAAGTCCTAGCAAGCCAACAAGAACCCAAAGTCTCCATTGGCAAGCATTGCAACGCCCCCCATGAATGCTCGGCTAAGCCCTATTGCTGGGAAGAACAGCAGGGGCTTGTAGGGCATAAGCATATCTTTGCTCTTGCAAGACATGGATTTAGCAATAAGATTATGAAATTGTATCAAGACAGAAAAATTTTTTTTAAAGATTTAGAAGAGGAGGACATCCAATCTCTCACCCGCAGCCAAAGAATGCAGGTCGAACACACCAAGACAAACACGCCACACATAGAGAAAGACGCGATCCAAGAGTTTTTGGCAACTCTTAAATATCCCCTCTACCATTTGGATTTTGAAACCTATCAGCCTGCCATCCCTCCATTTGATGGGGTGAGACCTTACATGCAAATCCCTTTCCAATATTCGATTCATATTGAGCATGAGGATGGGCGCATAGAGCACAAAGAGTTTTTAGCCGAGTGTGGCACAGATGGGCGTTTGGAATTAGCCCAAAGGCTTGTAAAAGATATTCCTAGTGATGCTTGTGTGTTAGCCTACAGCTCTGGTTTTGAACAAAGCATACTTAAAGGACTAGCGGATCTGTTTGCCACTAATGCGGGTTTTGCGATAGATAAATTGCAGGATTTAGTCGATTTTTCTAATAAACAGCTCCCCCAAATAGTCAAGGTTCTATTGCAAATCAGAAGCAATATAATAGATTTAATGACCCCATTCCAGCACGGAGATTACTACGATCCCAAAATGGGTGGAAGTTATTCGATCAAAAGCGTTTTACCCGCTTTAGTGCCCGACTTTGAAAAGGCTTATAAAGATTTGGAGCTGGTGCATAATGGCGAGGAAGCGATGCGGGCTTATACTCAAATGCCTAATATGTCTAAAGAGGAGCAAGAAAAAACCAAAAAAGCCCTTTTGGAATATTGCAAGCTAGACACTTTGGCGATGGTGGAGGTGTTGGGGGTGTTAAAAAGAGCCGTGGAATAAAAGCGGTTTTGATGAGGGGGTCGCTTAAGCTAAAATAGGTTTTGCGTTTATGCCATGCCACCCTTTGTAAAGGGCTATACCCCATATCTGCGCCAGTGTTTTTGCAAAAATCCCATCCCTCTTTAGTGGATGGGGGTTCATCGTTTCTATTTAACTTTTAAATTTACCAACCACGCCGTAAAGCCCCTAGCTTTAGCTATGGGGATATAAGGCTAGCACCAGCATGGCTGTGCTAATATTTGTGTTGCAATCAAGGGGTAATACCCTTGGGGTTGGGGCATCAACCTTTGGAATAGGGAATGTAAGACTCCAAACGGAGCTGTCCTGCTTGAAGCCGCGATCTCCACTAAAGNNCCCTCAAGAGGGCTTTTGAAATGGGCATTGGTTTTTGGTTTGGAGTGTCTGTATTGTAGGCAATCTATCTTGGGGGAGCAAAAACAAAGATAACCTTTATCCAAATAAGTTACAAAATACGCGTTTGTGTGTGCGTAATGCATTTTCTTATCGCCAATAAATCTACTTCTTATCAAAAAATCGCTAGAATACCCTTTTCATTTTCTAAAAAGGACATCTATGTTTGATTCTACT
>NZ_FZLB01000088.1:0-2341 GCF_900196775.1 Helicobacter bizzozeronii | reverse complement strand
TCTTCCAACAACACAGCTATGATCCCAAACCCTTACAAAAATACCTAAACTCCTTGCGCCTACTCTCCATTGATAACGCCCCCTGTGTGTATTTGAACTCCCAAGACAAGTTACTAGTGTTTAAGTCTAATAATACGCTATGCTTGGCGTTGCAAGAACACTTAGAAAAGGAATTTAAATGATACACTCGAATTTTCTTGCTCCACAAGATGCCATAAAATTAAAAGGAATTGCTATGCGTGCTTTGATTTTATTAGTTTTGTTGATTGTGCTAGGTTTTGCTAAAGAGCCCACAATGCTTAAGGTGGAGCTCAAGACAGAGGATAGCCCAACACTCACCGCCCTCATCCAAGGCGTTAGCAAAATGCGCGCTAACATGGTCTCTAACCAATTAGATGCCCTAACGCAGTTTGGGGCTGCAGGGTGTGAGATGCGCAAATATGATGAATACTTATCTAATCCAGCAAATGATCTGGTGGATTTTGGGGCAGATTTGCTCCAATACACCCCTTTAGGGCAAGGCTTATTGCAAAAACTCGAACCCTATGGCGATGAACAAAAAAAGGATTTTTTAAAAAATTTCAAGCAATTTGAAGGCGTCCATCTCTTATACTTGGTTGAAAACTCTTCATCTTATTATTGTAGCCCTGTAATCAAATACAAAGCCACGCCCCAGCAGATCGCCCAAGATTTTTTTGATAGCATCAACTTCATCTACACGCCCTTAATCCAAGCCTATAAAGTGGGCTTAGACCCCATAGCTTATCTGCGTTCTCTTAATAGTGATGCATTGTGGGAACTAATCTGCCAAGATTGTAATATCAATCAGACCTTGCAACTCTATCTCAACGATCCCAATCTTTTGGGTAACAAACCCACAAGCGTATTTTTACAACATTTAGAACACGACATAAAGGCGATGGTTTCTGCCAACAAATTTTGGCAAGCTCTAAGCAATGGCAAAATTGTATGGGCTAATCTAGCCCTAACCGCCGCTGGGAGCACAGATGAATTTATAGGAACAAAAGATGACCCCTACACGCTTTTTTCCACCTACTATTTAGCACGCACAGCTTTTTTGCTTTTGCACGCTAATTCTTACATCAATTCCCAATATATAGACACCAAAGAACTCCAAGAACACCCCACCCTCTGTTTAAACCCCAGATACCTTTCTTCCAAATACCAACAAACCTGCTTGCAAGTTTTCAAAACCCAAACCTACAATCGAGCCGATTTAAACCACTACCTTAAAGCAATGCGGCTTGTTTCCATTGATACGACTCCGTGCTTGTATTTAGACTCTAAGGACAAAGTCCAAGCACTTCGATCTAAAAATGCCCTTTGTTTGGCGTTGCAAGAACATTTCATACAGAGAACACCCTTTTCTAAGGCATTTAGGGCACTTTATCATTACATGGATCAACCGAATCGAAAAATCATAAGCGGTCTGAACATGGATGAGGGGTGGAAATTTATGCGGGTTGCGGGGCAAATTCCGGGCTATATAAAAGGGGTGATCCCCTTAGCGCAAACAGCGATCCAACAAATACCCTTATACCAAGAATTTAAGCCCAACAACAAAGCAGAAACGCAGTTTTTGGCGCATTTGAAACAGCGGGAGATGTTGCGTGCCTTAGATATGATCGACAAGTATCAAAATAAAGATGATGAGTCCTATCATCTTAAAAGTGCCCTAGCAACACAACAATTCTTGGACACCGCAACCCTGATCTATGCCCCGCTTTTCAATGCTAAAAAGGCAGGGTTGGACCCCATCGCCTATCTTAAAGAACTCCAGCATATATTGGTTGATAAAAAGAAATGCGATCCCACCCTACCTAAGCCAGATGATGACGATGACAAGAAAACATGCATGGCACGCGCGCATGCGACTCTTAGTGCCGGCGGATATAACATCTCGGACAACCAATCGCTTGAGAAATTACACAGAGCCTTAAAGAATCTAGATGATGCCTATCAGTTTTTCAAACCAGATATCTCTTCGCGGGGTTTGTGGGAACGCTTAACTCTGGCACACCTCTTAGGCGATGATAAAGAGAACAATAAAGATGTTCCACCCGCCTATTATGCCGATGATAATATTTATGGAAATTTTTTACACCACTACCAACCAAAAATAGATCCTAGCCATTTTTCTGCCCTTTATTTAGCCCGCATCCTTGTCTTCAGCCACAACGCCCTTTTTTACGACCGCTTAAAAGACGATGATCCCACCATCTTAAAAAACCACCCCACGATGTGCTTAAATCCCAAATACTTAAGCCCCAAATCTAAGCAAACCTGCCTACAACTCTTTAAAACCCAAACCTACAACCCA
>NZ_FZLB01000003.1:0-21014 GCF_900196775.1 Helicobacter bizzozeronii | reverse complement strand
CAAAAATACTTCACCCCCTTTTTTGGCGTATCCTACTATGGCTATTTTGGATACCGCTACCTCTACATGCAACGCTACAACCAATCCAACCTCATGGACACCAACCGCTACAGCTTGGGCTTTGGCGTGAATGCCCTCACCAATTTTTACAGCAAGATTCGCAAAGCCCCCAATGGGCGGGTTAAAATCCAAGCCTATGGAGTCTTTGGGGGGTTGCTCACCACTTTTAATATTTTAAGCGTGCATTTTTTACAAGATCAAGCCCAAGTGCGCACCGATGCCAATATCAACGCTGTTATGGGCTTGAGCGTGCGAGTCAATCAATTTAAATGGAGTTTGGGGGTGCGTATCCCCTTGATTGAGAGAAGACAAAACCTAGACATCCGCAACAAGGACGGACAAGAAGGGATATTAACTTTTATTGATAGCTACAAAAACCCGCAATTTTTCTTGGATTTTACACGGATTTTTTAGCTACTCCACTTGCTTGGGCTCTCCATTGTCGGGGCATTCATCTTGGGGTTGGGGGTTGGGGTTGGTAAGAGTTTTAGGCTCTTTTTTAGTGGGGCTGGCACATTGTGATGGATTTTGGGCTTGGGGTTTAGGACCTGCAGAAGGGGCACCACAGCCAGCCAAAATCATTAACGCAGATAGCAAGAACACTCTTTTCATGGACTCTCCTTGTCAAAATAGGTTTATTCTACCCCGCTAGGCGTAATCTTTGCTTAATGGCGTTTGCGGCTTAGTCTGGCAATCCAAACATACAACGCAACAATGAGGAGCACAAATCCAAGGGGCACTAAATAAGAATACCCGCTCATGCGATCCATCAAAGCCCCAATCCAAGCACTCGCATAAAAAGCCAACAAGCCTAAAACAAGTGCCCAAAGCACACAGGCAAGGGCATTGAGCCACAGAAACTTTTTAAGGCTGTATTTACTAAAGCCAATGGCTAGGGGCACAATGGTTTTTACCCCATAGAGGTATTTATTAAAAAAGATGAGCCATAGCCCGTATTTGTAAATCCACACATGCACCAGAGCAAATTTACGGCGGTGCTTAACCAAATAGGCGCGTAATTCCTTTTTTTGATAACGCCCTAAGAGCATTAATAAGCTCGTCCCCACCGCATTCCCCAATCCTGCCACAACCATGCTCTTAACCAAATCCATATGCCCCATTGAGCTTAAAATAGCCGCCACCACAATCCCCACATACCCACTCCCCAGCGAATAAAAGAACAATAACAAGTAACCCCAAGTGCTAAAGAGGGTTTGGAAATGTTGGATCGTCTCTTGCAAACTTATCCTTCTTTTTAAGCTATAATAGCACAATTAAAAGAATAGGAGTTTTGCATGACAAATGGTTACTATGCAGCAACGGGGGGCATGGTTAGTGAGTTTAACCGCTTAGATCAGATCTCTAATAATTTAGCCAACCTCAACACCGCCGGGTTTAAACGCGATGATGTGGTGGTGGGCGACTTTTTGCGTTTGTATCAAAATTACCGCGATAAATTGCCCCTACCCGATCAAACTAAGCAGGCTGCGCAGTATTTGAATCGCAATTTAAACCGCGTCCCCATCATCGTAGAGAGTTACACCGATTACAGCTTAGGTCCTATGGCAAAAACAGATAACCCGTTAGATTTTGCTCTAAGCGATCCCAATGCCTATTTTGCCGTGCAAACCCCCCAAGGGGTTGCCTATACCCGTGATGGGAGTTTCACCATTGATTCTCAAGGCTTTTTGAGCACTAAAGAGGGCTACCATGTCCTTAGCCGTGGGGGGCTTGAGAGTGGCACAGGGATTCAAATGCTCCCGGGAGCGGGGTTTAGTGTGGGGCCTACTGGGGATGTTTATTTTAGAGATGGGAATGAAGAGGTGCCCGGGGGGGCGTTGGCGGTGGTGGGCTTTCAAAGCCAAAAACTCTTAAAAAAAGTGGGCAATAATCTTTATACCTACCCTCAAGATCGCACCCATGAACGGGTGGAGCTCAACGCACCCGTTGTGCGCCAGAATTTTTTAGAAAAGAGCAATGTTAATGCCGTTATTGAGATGACGCGTTTGATTGAGGCGAATCGCTTGGTGGATATGTATTCTAAAGTGTTACGCACGCACATGGACGACATGCATGCTGAGGCGATTAGCAAATTGGCGGTGAGAGCTTAAAGGTTATCCAAATTGTTCGATCTGCAAAAAAGATTGGGGGTTTTGCATGTACTCTAAGCGTTTTTTAAATTGGGTTTTAGGGATGGGGGCTTTGGTGGGTGGTTTGCAAGCCGAGCAGAGTGCGGCTTTTGTGGGTGTGATGTATGAGGTGGGGGCATCCACCTTTAAAGCCCGCCTGCATGGTCAAGATTTGTCTAAAGGTCCCAGCCGCAGTGCGATCACGCAGGGCGTGGGAATCCATGTGGGTTACAACCAGCTTTTTGGGCAAAAGGGCTGGATTGGCTTGCGCTATTATGGCTTTTATAACTGGGGGCTCACTAATTTTGGCAACTTTGTTTCTAACAACAATATCAATTTTGGCAAGAACACTTTTAACCTTTCTGGTTATGGTGTGGGGCTTGATTTGCTCCTCAATTTATTCACGGGGGATAATTTTAATCTGGGTGTCTTTGGGGGCTTGGCGGTGGGGGGCAATACTTGGACAGCTAGCCAAGTGAATAAAACCCAATTCCAATGGATGGTCAATGCGGGCGTGCGTTTGGTGATCGCACGGCATAGTGCCATCCAATTTGGGGTGAAAATCCCCATGATGCGTGCTTCCTATGCCTCGCACCCCAATGGCACGGAGTTTTATAACACCGATATTTATCTCAAGCGCGACTGGGCTTTCACCGCCGCTTATTATTTTCTCTTTTAGCCATGCTAGTGCGTTTGTGGGGGGTCTTCTTCTTATTGTTGCTGGGTGTGGGTGTGGGGGTTGTGGCTTTTTCGGGTATGGGCGTGGCTCCCGTGGTTTTTAAATCCCCCACAATCTTATCTTATCTAGCCATGACCCCCTATGATGCGGGTTTGTTAATGGGGCGTATTTTTGTCAAAGCCAACATGTTTTTAAATCTTTTGGCGGTGGTGCTTTTCTTAGATGTGTTGGTGCTCTTTGCGATCAAAAGGCTTAAATCCGTCCCCCTCGTGTTGGTCTTAGCCCACATTTTAAATATCGCCTTCATCTTTTTATTCAGTTTATACTACACGCCTGCCATTCTCAAAGCCCAAGCTCAGGGGCGTTTTTACACCACAACCAAAGAATTTATGGAGTTACACGCCCAAAGCGAATTGCTTTTTAAAGCCTTGTTTGTGCTGCTCTGCTTCTCATTTCTCTACCGCGCTTTTACCCTCATCCCCAAACCCCGCGCTAAGAGATATGTTTAAAGCTAGCGACTAGATTTTCTACTAGTAGATTAAATCCATCAACCAAAATAAACACCAAGATTTTAAAGGGCAAGGAGATCATCACCGGGGGCAACATCATCATCCCCATCGCCATTAAAATGGAGCTAACCACCATATCAATCACCAAAAAGGGCAAATAAAGCAAAAAGCCAATCTGAAACGCCGTTTTAAGCTCACTGATCATAAAGGCAGGCACGAGCACGCTTAAGGGGACGGCACTGGGGGTTTTGGGGTTTTCTAAGTGGCGGATTCTAAAAAAGAGGGCTAAATCCTTTTCACGGGTGTTTTTGAGCATGAATTCTTTAAAGGGCACAATGCCGATCTCAAAGGCTTGGGTGTAGGAAATCTTTTGGGCTAAATAGGGTTTAATGGCGGTGTCATAACTCTTTTTAGCAGCGGGCTCCATGATAAAAAAGGTCAAAATCAAGGCTAGAGAGACCAAAATTTGTGTGGGGGGGGTTTGTTGCGTGCCCAGTGCCGTGCGTAAAAAAGAAAACACCACCAAAATGCGGATAAAGCTTGTCATCACCAAGATCAAGGAGGGGGCGAGCACCAAGAGGGTCAGCACCAACACGACATTTAAAGTCGTTACTAACTGCTCTGGGGTGTGGGGCGCGCTCAAAGAGAGATTGATTGTAGGGATAATGGGATCTTTTGGAAGAGCTGGGTCAGCTCCAAACAATAAAGAGAACGCCAACACAGCCCAACAGAAAATCAGCCTAAACACACAAGACCTTTAAAGGGGTGGGATCAAAAACTTTTAAGTATAATAGTATGGATGTTAAAAACGCCTAAAGGGAGAAAATGGCTCTATCAGTTGTGATTTTGGCAGCCGGGGAGGGCAAACGCATGCGCTCTAGCCTACCCAAAGTGCTACACAAAATTTGCGGGCAGGAGATGTTAGCCCATGTGATCCAAACCGCCTTAGAAGTGAGCGATGATTTACACATCATCTTATACCACCAACATGAACGCATCATCCAAATGATTAAGGAGCGTTTTAGCGCATACGGGGATCAAATCCATATCCACCTCCAAGATCACGCCCGCTATCCGGGCACGGGGGGCGCGCTTTTAGATCATGGCAAGCCTTTAGCCACCAACCACCCCCGCTTACTTATTCTCAATGCTGACATGCCCTTGATCAACAAACAAGCCCTAGAGCCTTTTTTAGAAAGTGGGGCAGACAATGCGATCGGGGTTTTTAGCCTAGAAAATAAAGAGGGTTATGGGCGGGTTGTGATCGCAGATCAGCAAGTGCAAGCCATTATTGAACAAAAAGATGCCAACACGCAAGAATTAGAGATCGATACCTTGAATGCCGGGGTGTATCTCTTTAGCCGAGCATTTTTACAAGAGTTTTTACCCAAGCTAGATTGTAACAACGCCCAAAAGGAATACTACCTAACCCAGCTTGTTAGACTGGGTGGTCGCGATCACACCATCACGCCTATTTTTGTTAATCCTAAAGCCTTTTTGGGGGTTAATTCCCAACAAGAACTCGCCCACGCCCAAGATCAGATGTTAGAGAGGTTGCGTCAAGAGGCGATGGCTGCAGGCGTGCAAATGCAAATGCCCCACACGATCTACCTAGAAAAACAAGTGCGCTTTGAGGGGCTTTGTATCTTAGAACAGGGCGTGCGCTTGGTGGGGGATTGTCTGCTCAAAGATGCCCATATCAAAGCCCATAGCGTGATCGAGGCAAGCCAGATTGAAAATAGCCATATTGGTCCGCTAGCCCATGTGCGCCCCAAATGCCACATCAGCGATAGCCATATTGGTAACTTTGTTGAAACCAAGAACGCCCGCTTAAAAGGCGTGAAAGCCGGGCATTTGAGCTATTTAGGCGATTGTGAGATTGATACGGGCACTAACATCGGTGCGGGCGTGATCACTTGCAATTATGATGGCAAGACTAAGCATAAAACCACCATCGGTAAAAATGTCTTTATTGGGAGTGATACCCAGCTACTTGCCCCCCTGAATATCCCCGATCATGTGATTATCGGGGCGGGGAGCACCATTAGCCAGCCCATCCAAGAGGGCGATTTAGTGTTAAGCCGCCCCCCCCAAACCAACAAAGCCGGCGGGTATCACCGCTTTTTTGGAGAAAAGCTGTGAAAGTCCTTGTGAGTGCCCTAGAAGTGAGCTCTAATGTGCATTTGCAAGCTTTGCGGGGGCATTTAAGCGGTGTGGAGTGGCTAGGCATTTATGAGCCCCTAGAACCCCAAGACAAGCCCTTACTCAGTCCCAAGTCCTTTAGCGTGATGGGCTTTAAGGAGGTCTTGAAGCGCTTGCTATTTTTTTACAAGGCTTTAAAAGCGATGGTGGAACTCTCCAAGCAAGCCGATTTGATTTTGCTAATGGACTCCAGCTCTTTTAACATCCCCCTAGCCAAACGCATTAAAAAAATCACGCCCAACAAGCCCATCATTTACTACATCCTCCCCCAAGTGTGGGCGTGGAAGGCTTACCGCGCGCCCATCATTGAAGCTAATTGCGACAAATTAGCAGCTATTTTGCCCTTTGAGCTCCAATTTTACAAGAGCAAAGCCACCTTTGTAGGGCATCCGCTGTTAGATGAAATCGCCTACCAAAAGAGCAGCCCGCAAGGGGAGGGCGTGGTCTTTATGCCCGGGAGCCGCAAGCAAGAGATCCGCACGATGTTCCCCATTTTTGTAGAGGTCGCCAAACAAATCCCTGAAAAGCATATTCTGGTCGTGCCCAAAAGTTTGCAAGGCGCAGATTTAAGGGCATTGTATGGGGATGGTTTAGACATGTTTGAAATCTCCTATGACACGCATAAAAGCCTGTATGAATGCGCCTTTGCCTTCATTTGTAGCGGGACAGCCACCCTAGAGGCGACCCTGATTGGCACGCCTTTTGTGTTGGGCTACAAGGCAAGACCCCTAGATTTTTTCATCGCTAAAAATTTAGTCAAACTCACTTGCATTGGGCTAGCCAATATCTTTTATAATGCCCTGCATAATGAACGCCCCGGGCGGGGGAAAACCATGCTACACACCGAGCTGGTCCAAGAGAGCTTGAATGCAACCAACTTATTAGAAATTTATCACAGCATGGATCGCCAACGCTTTTTTGAGCAATCCCAAAAAATCCGCACTTACTTAGCCCATGGCAGTGCCTCTATGGTGGCAGACTGGATCAAGGCTTATGCGTAAGCTAGGCTTAGTGTTGGTGGTGGGGGCTATGTTTTTAAATGCCGAAAAAAACGGGGCTTTTGTGGGCGGGGGGTTTGAGTATTCTTATTTTAACAGCATTTATAAGCAAAATGTAACGGGCTTTTTGATCCAAGATTTGCGCTATCATATTTCCTTTAGCATGCCCGGCAGGAGTTACCCCACCCAAATTTACAAAGGCAATCTTTACGGGGGCAATTTGCAAGCGGGCTACAAACAATTTTTTGGCTACAAAAAACGATTTGGTTTGCGTTACTACGGCTTTTTTAGCGTACAAGGGGGGGATTATGCCTACAGGGCACAAATTGGCT
Organism: Helicobacter bizzozeronii; assembly: GCF_900196775.1. NCBI lineage: Bacteria > Pseudomonadati > Campylobacterota > Epsilonproteobacteria > Campylobacterales > Helicobacteraceae > Helicobacter > Helicobacter bizzozeronii. The sequence goes on along the minus strand of NZ_FZLB01000003.1, from coordinate 14,105 downwards.
TTAATGCCCGCACCCAAAAACCCATTTATGCCCCAGCCACCCAACCCTCTATTAATTTTTTCTATGGCGCAGGCGTGGATTTCCTGTATAACTTCTATGAAAAGGGGCATTGGGGTTATGGGCTCTTTGGGGGGGTGATGATTGGGGGGAGTAGCTGGCTGATGGATAAAAGCTATGCCAAAAATAAATGCCAATATCTAGCCCTAGATGCTAATTTTATGCCCATTGAGTGCATCAGCATGGAGGATTTTTACCAAAATGCCTATAAAAAGTCCAAAAACCCCAAAGAGGGCTACAGCGCGCATTTTAACCCCACTTATATACAGGTGATTGTGAATGTGGGCTTTAGGTTCCACTTTAAGCACCAAGGCTTTGAGCTAGGCGTGCGCATCCCCACCATTAATGACCCCTACTTCCAAGCCACCAACACAAAAGTTAATGGCTATCTTAAGATCGCTGGTCCGGGTTCTCAAGAGAGTTACACCCTAAGGCGGGTGGTGAGTGCATATGTGAATTATGTCTATGGGTTTTAAACTACACATTTGGAGGTTTTTTGAAAAAGATTGTTGTTAATGCTTCGATTCTTCTATATGATTTGACAGGTCTTGGGTATTACACGCTGACCTTGATTAAAGCCCTCGAAAAACACTTTGAGAATAGGGACGATGTCAGCATACAGCTGGTTGTTAAGGATGGGCTGTATCATCTCAATTTGTTTAATAACCCAACATTATGGCGTGCCCCAATGCTCTTTGATAATTTGGAAGATTTGGAAAAATTCCGCTCTCTCTCTCTCTCTCTCTCTCTCTGCTAAGCCATCTGAACAACCACTAACGCAACACACCAAAACGCCCGCCCGGGCTGGGTTTTCCCAATTTTTCAAAAATCTTTTAAGAACATTGCGGGACCTGTTGCCACAAAAATTTTATTTATTTTTAAGATATAAGCTGGTGTGGAATATGTTATTTAGGTGCAACAAAGCCCCTTGTAATCAAACCTTTGATCTCTACATTGAACCGGGTTTTATGGCTCTTCCCCTTAGGGCTAGAAAAATCTTGGGCACTATCCATGACCTGCCTTTGTGCGATCCAAAGGCATGGTGTTTGTCTGATGAAGATCGGGCGCGGTGGGCACACTATGTTTATCCGCGGATGTCTGCTTACACAGAAGTGATCACCATTAGCCAATCCACAAAATCAGATATCCTGAAAACCTTTGGATTTGCAGAATCTAGGGTGCATGTGATCTACCATGGGGTGCGGGAATACAAGGGTAGTTACGCCAATTTACCCCCTAACTTGGGAGAATTTATTTTGGTCGTGGGGGCTGGATCGCCACGCAAGAATGCTAAAAATTTGATCGCGGCGTTTAAACTCTTGCCCCAAGCATTGCAACAGCGTTTTAAGGTGGTGTTGGCAGGACCTGGTATCAACACCGACCATTTAGGAATCAAATCAGAAGACTTTTTGATCAACTTGGGCCACATCTCCGATGCGCTGTTGCAAACCCTCTATGCCAACGCCCGACTTTTATGGTTTGGGAGTTGGGCGGAGGGTTTTGGTTTGCCCATGGTAGAGGCCATGCAGGCTCAATGTGTCATCCTGACCAGCCATCTCTCATGCATGCCCGAAATCTTAGGCGATGCGGGTTTTTATTGCAACCCTTACGATGTCCAAGACATCGCCAGGCAATTAGAAGTTGCTTTGGTAGATGAGGTCTTGAGAAAACAATGCATAGAAAAGGGCTTGGAGCGGATCAAAAAGTTTGATTTAAGAGAGAGCATGCAAAAACACATGGCAATTATAGAAAGAATGTTAGGGGACTAAGCTAGAAGGGGTCGATTCTAATAGTCCACACAAAAATTGCTAGAAACCCCACCACAAGCCCGCAATGAAAAAAAGCAGAGTGCCCATAGCGATCAAAAGATGTAAGAGGTCTTTATGGGCAAAGAGCAAGAAGAATGATAGCCCAAGGGCGATATAAATAGATAGGAAGTTGCCCTCTTGAAAATAGGAAAAAATCAATAAAGCAAGGGCGATCAAAAGCGAGATCAAGCCACCATCAAAGAATATAAAACGCACAAGGCAAACCAGTAGCGTGGTATTCAGAGCAGACCAAAAAACGCCCCTAATAAAACCATGTGTTTTGATATTGCCCACGACATAGCCCACCAACCCCACCACAACAAAGCCCATGATCGATAAAGTGATCAAGTTTGCCAGCACGGGCTTTCACCTATCTTAGGACCAAAGCAACACCCATCATGCTTCTATGGTCTTGCCATGCGCTATCCAATCCTCCAGTGTTTTTTGACGCTCCTTTGAAGACTTAATCTCATTTTTAAGATTGATAATGGCTAGATTCAAGTCTTCATAAGCTTCAAGACCTTTTTGGTAAAACTGGCCAATGATTTTAAACACATCTTCTTTGACCTTTTCCACCTCAGCCCTTAGCTCTTTCTTATCCTCCTCCAACTCTGATTTCTTAATCCCTTCCCAAATCCGCTCAATAGTTTCCAGCACAATAGTTACAGCACCTAAAATAGCCGTAACTCTGCTCAAGGCTTTTGCCCCCAAGCCCAAGCCCTCAAGCATACCCGTTAGCATGCTGGCTGCGCCAGTAGCGGTTCCTGTCCCGGTAAAATACTTGACACCCTTTAGGATTTTCTCAAAATCGCTTGCCTCTGTCTCAAATTTGGTTGCGATGGACGCAAATTCCACATCGATGATTGCTTTTTCTTGGTTGAATTTTTCCTCAATGGTGTTTTTAAGGACGCTACCTCCCGCCCCAATCCACCTTTCCAAAAACGCCTTAATATTATTCAAGCCCGTTTCCTCAAGATTCTCCAACAAGCGGTTGAAGTGATCGGCAAAAAACGCCTCTAAGCTCTCTTTGCTAGTCTCTATGTTCTGTTTGAGCTCCCCTAAATCTGCAGACATCTTTGCATGTGTTTCTTGCAAAGCCCCAATCTCTACACCGATCTTTTCTAGTATGCCTTGCCCCTTTTTTAAGCAAGGGTGCAACAAATCGCTTAAAACGCTTTTTTGGGCTTTTAAAATCAAGCTCTCAACCCCACCATTGGCTGCAATTTTTGCCTCAGTGGCTTTTTGCAACGATTCAATGTGTGAATAGCGGTGGAACTCCTCTAGGTGTTCAAGCCAATATTCCACGCCCCTATCATGTGGGTTGGCCGCCACCGCCACAATGTCCAAACTCTTAGCTTGTTCCTCATCTAATCCGATCATCTCTTGCAAGCGCCCACGCACATTCTCTTGTTTGATCTCCAAATGGTGTTTGTAGTCCCCCTCATCTTTGAGATCTGCCACTTTATCAAATTTACTGAGCACAAACACGCTTCTGGGCAAGAGATCGAGCTCCTTAAATAGCCAACACAATTCCTCTTTGTGGCTCTCCTTGATGGGATTAGTTGGGTTTATCACATACAGGATCAAATGCGCTTGACTCAAATACTTTTCGGTGATTTTCTGATACTCTTGGGCTTCACCACCGCTATATTTTTCTTTAAACCCAAAGAGACCGGGTGTATCCACCAGCTGGATACACCCCTTTGCGTCATAGACATCAATTTGATCGGAAGATTCTTCATGGGCAATTTTCATGTGGGATCTGTCTAAGTTCTCTAACCAAGCTGCCGCAATGGAAGTTTTACCCTCAGAAAACCCCCCAACAAGCACCACTTTTAATTTGCCATGTTGTTTGGCGTGTTCGATCTTTTCTTCCCAGCCCCCCTCAACCAATTTAACCTGCATGGACTTTTCAATCCCCAAACCCTCCTTGATGAAGTCTAAGAGCCGATCTAAGATTTGCCCCTTTTGTTGGAGTGTCTCTAGTGTCTCTTGCATTATCTTCTCCCCCTTAGTTGGAGTTTCCCAGCTCGCTTATCTAAACTCATGGCAATGTTGCGTAAAGTCTTGTACCCCTCTTCTCTTTGGATCAAAACGCCCTCTAGGTTTTTAATGATCCCCTCTATCACACCCTCTAGTTCATGCCCGATATTTTCAAGAAAATCTTTGATCCTGCCTTCTATGTGGCGAATCTTCTCATCCAAGTCCTTGTTAAAAGCCTTGCGTTGCTCTTTTTTCTTAAAGTCGCTATCAAAAAACTTGCGTGTCGCATTGTAGAGCAAGAGTGCCGTAGCGCCCATGCCAATCCACCCAGCCGGATTCCAAAAATTGAGCAAATCAAACATGAGTAACCCCCCAATAGTCGCCCCAGCACCCCCTAACTTCCACCAATCAATCCCGCTATCTGTGTCAAACTCTTGATCTTGGTGATGCCCTAAATACACTTCCCCACTTTCAACCGATTCGGCTAAGTGGTTAAAATCTGCCATGACTGCCCTTACATCCTCTTCAAATGCTTGGAGACGCGATTTAACTTTTTGGGTGGAAACATCACCAAATTTATCAAACTGCTCTCTCAAGACTTTATTGGCTTCTTCCCCAAATTTTCCATCGCTGACATCTAGTTTAATGTAGCCATATACGACATCCTCGCTGGCACTTTTAAAACCTTGAAGGGCTTGGCCCATCTCTCTTGCTAAAAATGCACGCGTTCTTCTGGGCAACAATCTAAGTTCAGAGATTCTAGCGGGCATTTGTTCCCTAAGCTGATTATTTTTATCCAACATGGCTTGGGCACTTTGGTGCAAATCCCCAGCACATGCCATCAAGATTTGGGAGGTCTTGTGGCATCTGTCTTGATAAATGATCTCTGCTTGTGTGTCCCCTATCTCCTTGATTAATTGGCACAACACATCTAAATTACTCTGCTTTAAAAGTTCTGGTGTGCTGTATTCTTTCAAGAATCTTTGTTGCGTGCGCCAAGTGTGTGAAAACTGACTCCCCCCGCCCTCTTTAAAGTCGTCCTCTTGCCACAGACACGTGGCTAATGCCAAGAACGCCGCTTGGGCGCGCACGACTTGGTGCCCTTGATAGCAAGACCCCAAAGCCTCTTGTATCCTAGCATCTGCTTGTTTTAAGGCATGTTCCTCATCATCTTGGATCAAAGGCTCTTGCAAGCTTTCCGGACTGCCTGCACCCTTATTGTAGAAAAAATAAACCCGGCTTTGATCGTTTAAGTAGCTCTTGATTTTGGCTAGCGTGCCCTTTTCTGGGGAACACTCTCGATTAACATAAAAAATGACATGGGCTTGTAAAAGCGCCTTTTCAATCTGCCCCCTAACCTTTGCCTCTTGCCCTTCAATCCCAGGGACATCTAATAGAGTGAAAGAGGTTTGTTCCCCCCCCCCCCCGCCGGGTAAAATGATAGGGGGTAAAGTCTTTGGTGAAATCGGTCCTCCCATCCCCAATGATCGCCCCATCAGCCAAGCCTAAACTTTGCTCTTGCTCTCTAGGGCTGAGTGTTTTAAAATGCGATCGCACCTTTTTAAAGGACGCTTGCTGTTGGAGCTTACTCTCTTCCTTGAAGAAAAGGCGTAAGGTTTCAATGAGCGTGGATTTGCCCGCATTGGTTTCACCAAAGAAGGCGATCACAACCTCTGCCCTGCCCTCTTGCTCTAGGTCTGCCATGCACCTTAGGCTTTTGGCTTTGTGTGCCTCAAAATCCACGCACCTTTTTGCCAACCACTGCCCAAAGACCTTGTGCTCTTCTAGATCGTTAAATGCCTCTGTCGCCCTTTGCAAATCCTCTCTAGCACAATCAAGCTGTGCTTTTACACCACTGGGTAACATTGCCAACCTCAGTCAGCTGAGTCTTGGATTATTTCTTTGATCAAGACATACGCCCCATACCCCAACAATCCAAAAATTGTATAACAATAAAGGACTCGTTGCTGGCGGTCGCCTAAAAAGGGAATATTCATGTAACCTCCTTATCGTAAGTCCAAAAATCCTAACTTTATTTTACTTAAAATTTTCTTAATTTAAATCTGTGCCCCAAATAACGCCCCCAATTTTTTTAACAAAATGGGCGCATCGTTTTTATCCATGCATGCTTCAATCAGGGCGAGCTTAGAATTCTGCTGGGCAACACAGAGCGCCTCTCTGAGCCCTGCCACACTGGAAACCTGAAAACTCACCACCTCTCTAGCCAAATGGACATCAAAAAAACTTGCCAGCTTGGAATAATGCCACATGTTGATGTGGTTGTATTGGCGTGTGGGCCCATGGATACAACGCTCCACCGTGTAGCCATCATTATTGATCACAATGATAATGGGCGTGATATTCTCTCTGAGCATGGTGGAGAGTTCTTGGGCGACCAGCTGGAAGGACCCATCACCAATGAGCAAGATATGCCGCCGATCAGGGCTGGCTAAAGCAGTGCCCAGCAGTGCCCCAAAAGTATAGCCAATCGATCCCCACAGAGGCTGGCCAATAAAACTCACCCCGCTGGGCAAAACCATAGAGATCGCGCCAAAAAATGAAGTCCCTTGTTCGGCAATCAAGACATCATGGGGGCGTAAGTATTCTTGAATGATTTTAAAAAACTTATCTTGGGTGAGCTTGCCATTTAAATGGGGAGTCTTGGGGTGTGTCTCTTTAGGGAAACTGGCTTGGAACTTGAGCTGGGCTAGGGCTTTGAGGACATCTTGCATTAAAATATCATCGTAGGTTTTTTCCCCAATTTGGCTATAAAAGGGGTGGATTTGGATAGAAAGGTGGTGCTCACGAATATAATGAAAGCCCGCTGTGAGCGAGTCGGTCAGCTTGACCCCAACCAAAATAGCGCAATCTGCATGCTTCATCAAAGAAGAAACCCTAGCATCGCTCAGAATGCCATTATAAACACCGATAAAATTAGGGTGGGTTTCATCAAAGACCCCCTTACCCATTGCCAATGAAACGATGGGTAAATTCACCGCCTCTATAAAGCGTGTGAGTTCTTGGTTGAACTGGTAGCGATTGACCTCATAATCAGCCATCACAACTTGGGATTTGGATTTGCTTAATAATTCTTGAGCGTCCTTTAAAAAGGCGTTTAAAATCTTGGGATCACTCTTGGCAACAAGGGGAGAGGGGGCGTAAGTTTCAATGGGGATATGCGTTACATCGACAGGCAGACCAATATAAACGGGTTTTTTGTGCAAAAAGCACTCCCCCAAAACCCGATCGATCTCACTTTGGGCGTTTTGCTTATTTAAAATGGTTTGGGCAACGCTCACTTCTGCATACATATTATAAAACTTCAAAAACTCCCCATCGCCCAAAGTGTGGTGCACCAGCTTACGGCTATGGACAACCCCCCTAGAGGGCATCCCCACAATTTTCACCACCGGCACGCTCTCGGCATAAGAACCCGCAATGCCATTAATGGCGCTGAGTTCCCCCACCCCAAAGGTCGTGAGCAATGCCCCCATTGATTTTAAGCGTGCATAGCCATCAGCAGCATAGGAGGCATTGAGCTCGTTACAATTCCCCACCCATTGTATATGGGGGTCATCTTCTATCAAATCCAAAAATGCTAAATTATAATCCCCGGGGACTCCAAAGAGATGTTGGACTCCATAACTTTTCAGACGATCCAAGAGGTATTGCCCGATTGTGGTTTGCATGTTGATCCTTTGGCAAGAAACTAAAACTAACTCTCCCCCACCATCTGCGCCACAAACTCCCTTAAGCGTGCCAGCATGCTAGGAGGGTGCTCCAAATTTTGGGCGATGATCTGCACAACAGCCGAACCACAGATCACCCCATCAGCCCCCATGCTCAAAGCACTTTGCACATGGGAGGGCTGTGAAATCCCAAAGCCCAACAAGCAAGGGGTGAGGCTGATCTTTTTGAGCGTGTGTAGAATGTGCTGGGGGGTGGTGGCTAGGTGCTCTTGTGTGCCTGTTACCCCTGCACGGGCGAGAACATACACAAAGGTAGGGCAATTCTTGGCGATGTGCTCTAAATGCTCTGGGCTGGCATTGGGGGTGGCTAAAAAAACCGGGGCGATGGCGTGTTGGTGGGCTGCTTTGATAAATTCCGCACTCTCACACAAGGGCACATCGGCAATTAGCACGCTATCCACCCCGCTTTTTGCGCATGCGGCATAAAAGCGATCCACCCCAAAGCGCACGATCAAATTGGCATAGACTAGCAAGCCGATTGGGATATTGGGCGCAAGGTTACGCACACGCTCTAAGAGTTCAAAATTAGCCGCCATGTTCGCCCAACGCAACGCGCGCAAATTGCCCTCTTGAATCACGGGCCCATCAGCTATGGGGTCAGAAAAGGCAAAACCTAATTCTAATGCGCTCACGCCCGTATCGATGAGGGTTTTGAGAATCTCAAAGCTCAGATCATAGCTAGGATCGCCCAAAGTGACAAAGGGCACAAAGGCGGGTTTATTGGCTGTTTTGAGAGCCTTAAAAACGGGGGCGTATCTCATGATCTAGCCTTTAGTGCCTCTTGCACACTTTGCAAATCTTTATCCCCCCGCCCGCTCAAATTCACCACGATCACGCGTTCTTGATCCTCTTTGGCTAGCTTGAGCGCATAGGCTAGAGCATGCGCGCTCTCCAAAGCGGGGATAATGCCCTCATGTCTGCTTAAAGCCACAAACGCCTCTAATGCCTCTTGATCGCTAATGCCCACATAGCTAGCCCGCCCGCTTTGTTTCAAATAGCTATGTTCCGGACCCACGCCCGGATAATCTAGCCCGGCTGAAATGCTATGACTCTCTATGATCTGCCCTTGTTCATCTTGTAAAATATAGGTCTTGCTCCCATGCAAAATCCCCATGCTCCCACGACACAGCACCGCACCATGTTTGCCACTCTCTAGCCCCAAACCAGCAGGCTCAACCCCCACTAACTGCACTTGGCTATCCTCTAAAAAGGCAGAAAACATCCCAATTGCGTTAGACCCTCCACCCACGCATGCGATCACCACATGGGGCAGCCGTCCTTCTTGCTCTAAGATTTGCGCTTTGCTCTCTGATCCGATCATGCTTTGGAAATGTTTAACCATTTTAGGGTAGGGGTGTGGGCCAGCGGCTGTGCCTAAGAGATAATGCGTGGTAGGATAAGAGTTTGCCCAATCCCTTAGTGCCTCATTGATCGCATCTTTGAGGCTAGCCGATCCGGTGCTCACCGGGACCACCCGTGCGCCCATTAACTCCATGCGGAAGACATTGGGGGCTTGGCGTTCTATATCCTTTGCGCCCATATAAATCACGCATTCTAAATCTAAAAGCGCACAAGCTAGGGCGGTGGCGACCCCGTGCTGCCCTGCTCCGGTTTCAGCGATGATGCGTTTTTTACCCATTTTCTTAGCCAAGAGGGCTTGCCCTAGGGCTTGGTTGCTCTTGTGCGCGCCCCCGTGCAATAAATCCTCTCGTTTGAGATAAAGCCTAACTTTGGGGTTAGAAATGAGGTTTTTAACCCGTGTTAGAGGCGTGGGGCGGCCCAAAAAGTGGGTTAAAAGAGTGCTAAACTGGGCTTGAAAATCCAAATCGTGCAAGCACGCCTGAAACGCCTCCTCTAGCTGAGCTAAGGGGGGGATCAAGATTTCAGGCACAAAGAGCCCGCCAAAAGCCCCAAAATACGCTTCTTTATTTTGTGTAACCATCAATACTCCCGCAAGATTTGGGCTAGTTGCTTGATCTTAGAGGGGCTTTTTTTACCCGGTGCGATCTCTGCCCCTGAATTAATATCCAGCCCCACAGCCCCCACCCGTAGGGCTTTTTTGAGATTATTAGGGTTTAAGCCCCCGGCTAGCATAAAGGGGCTAGGGGCATGCGCTAAAACCCCCCAATTAAAGGCAACGCCATTCCCCCCGGCACGCACACCCTGACTATCATATAAAATCAAATCCGCCCCCAAGTCTTGCGCCTTTAGCGTGCTTGCTTGCGGATTAACGCGCACCACCTGCCACACCGGGCATTCTAGGGCTTGTTTTAACAATGCAACTTGGTCGGCATTGTAATCCCCATGCAACTGCACGGCTTTTAAATTAAGCTGGTAGGCTCTTTTGATGATGGTTTTAATGTTGGCATGCACAAACACCCCCACAAAGTCCAGTTGGGGCACTTTTTTAACCAGCTTGCTAGCCTTTTTGGGGCTAATGTAACGCGGGGAGTTGGGATCAAAGATGAGCCCGCCATAGATAAAGCCGTTTTTGTGTGCTTTTTTAGCATCCCTAACACGCCTAAGCCCACAGATTTTATTTTCCCCCAAAATGAGCTTTTGGCATGCCTTTTTTAAGTTACCTTGTGCCATTAAAGAACTCCCCACCAAAAACCCATCCACATGCGGACATAGCTTTTTAATGTCGCTATGGGTGTTGATCCCCGATTCGCTAATGATTGTTATGCCCTTGGGGATCAAGGGTTGGAGGCGTAGGGTCGTGTTTAAATCCACCTGTAAGGTTTTTAAATCCCGATTGTTAATCCCAATGATGGACGCACCCAAGTTTAACGCCCGCTTGGCTTGGGATTCATTATTGACCTCCGTTAAGATCGCCATGCCCAGCGATTTAGCCAACTTGGCTAGCTGGGTGTAAGTGGAGTCCTCTAGCACGCTTAACATCAATAGAATCGCATCTGCTCCCATGTGGCGGGCTAGCAAGATTTGGAAGGGCTCTAAGATAAAATCCTTGCATAAAAGGGGCTTGGTGGTGAGTGTGGAGGCTAGTTTTAAATTCTCATAAGAGCCTTGAAAATGCGCCTTATCGGTTAAAACAGATAAACAAGTGGCGTATTTGTCATAAATTTTGACAATTTGGGGCAGATCAAAGTTGGGGCAAATTAAGCCCTTAGAGGGGGAGGCTTTTTTGCACTCCAAAATAAAACTGGTGCGCTTCTCTTGTAGCGCCTTGTGGAAATCCCGTGTGCTAGGCTTTAGGGTCTTGGGGATAGAAAAGCGCATTTTGAGGGCTTGGATCTCCTCTCTTTTGCGCTCTAAGATTTGTTGGAGGTGATTAGGCATGGCTAATTGTAACGATCTTTTGTAAATGCTGGTAGCCCTTTTGGCTATGCATTTGCTCTAGGCTTAAAGCCGTGCCCTCTTTGAGATCGCCTGCCAACCCGCTTAAAACCAACAACGCCCCACTATTAGCCGCAATGATCGCCCTGTGTGCCTCCTGCCCCCTGCCTTGCAAGACCTCTAAACACACTTGCGCGCTATATTCTAAATTAGGGCTTATCATCTGTTCTAAAGCATAGGTTTGCAACCCAAAATCTTGGGGGCTTAGGGCGTATTCTAAAAGCCTGCCCCCTTGCAACTCGCACACTTGGATTTCTCCATGCAAGGCAATTTCATCTACGCCCGCCGTATGCACCACCATCGCCCTAGGCACGCCCAATTTTTTAAGCACGCTAGCTAGGGGCAGGCATAGACTCTTGTCATAAACCCCCAAGAGTTGCGCACTTAAAGGCAAGGGATTAAGCAGAGGTCCTAGCAGATTAAACAAGGTGCGCACTTTGAGTTCTTTACGGATAGGGGCAATTTTGGCAAAACTAGGGTAGTAAAAGGGGGCAAATAAAAAGGCAAAGTTGGTTTTTTCTAGGCAGTTTTTGAGCTGTGCGGGGCGCATTTGGGTATTCACGCCCAAAGCCTCCAATAAATCCGCACTCCCGCTACCCGATGCGCTCTTATTGCCATGTTTTGCCATTTTCACGCCCATGGACGCACACAATAACGCGCTGATCGTGCTGATATTGATGCTAGACGCACCATCCCCACCCGTCCCGCAATTATCTACAAAACTCCCGGCAATGCCCGGTAGGTTGGTTTTAAGTGCGATGGTGGCACTGGCAATCTCTTGGGGGCTCTCGGGTTTCATCTTTAGGGCGATCAAAATCGCGCCCAACATGGCAGGACTGATGTTGCCCTCAAAAATGGCAGATAAGAAACATTGCATTTGTTTTGGGCTTAAATCTTGGTGCTGGCAGAGGGTGGCTAAAATCTCAGTCATGGCTATTTTTTTGCAAAAATTCCAAGCTTTGTTTTAAAAGCCGTGTGCCTTGCGTGCTCATAATGCTCTCTGGGTGGAACTGGTAGGCTAGGGCATTATCCTTAGCACAATAAATCCCCATCACCATGCCCTCATAATGGGCGATCACCTCCAAACAAGGGGGTAAATTGCTCGCCACCAAAGAATGGTAACGCCCCACTTGCAAACTTTCCCCCAAGCCCTCAAAGGGCTCAAAGGGTTCTAGAAGTATGCGGCTACTCTTGCCATGCATGATCTCTGGGCTTTGGATAATGTCCGCCCCATAACTTTGGGCTAGGGCTTGCAAGCCCAAACACACGCCCAAAATGCCAAAATGCCCCCGCACCTTAGCAATCAAGGGCAAGAGTCGCCCCGAGTGCGCTGGATCGCCCGGTCCGGGTGAGATCAACAACAAGGGCTTTTGCTTTTCTTTTGCCATGCGCTCAAAAAGCAAGCCCTCAGCCAAATCGTTACGATAAACCACCACGCTATGCCCCAAACTCTCCAACTCATAGACCAAATTATAAGTAAAGGAGTCAAAATTATCAATCAAGTAAATTTTCATGCTAACTTCTTTGGATCGCCTCAATCACCGATTGCGCCTTAGCCCGACTCTCAGCGATCTCAGCCTTAACATCGCTTTCTAGCACAATGCCCGCCCCGGCTTGGACAATGGCGCGCCCCTCTTGCACGAATGCCGATCGGATCACAATGCAAGTGTCCATCGAACCATCTAAGCCCAAATACCCCATCGAGCCCCCATAAGACCCACGCCTCTTGCCCTCCAAAGCGGCGATGAGCTTGAGCGCGGCAATTTTGGGCGCACCGCTGAGTGTGCCCGCATTCATAAAACTTCTATAGGCATGCAAAGCGTCTAACCCACTTTTAAGTTCGCCTTGCACCGCCGAGCACAAATGCATCACATGGGCGTATTTTTCCACCTTTAAAAGTTTATTGACAAAGCGGGTGTTGGGTTTAGCCACCCTTGCGATGTCATTGCGCGCCAAATCCAAAAGCATAACATGCTCGGCGCGCTCTTTAGAATCGCTTTGCAAATCCAACTCTAGGCGGTTATCCAAATCCAAATCCAGCGATCCATCGGGCTTTTTGCCCCTAGGGCGTGTCCCAGCGATGGGGTAAATTTGGGCGGTGTTGGTGCTTGAGTCGTATTTGAGTGCGCTCTCAGGGCTAGCCCCAAAGAGCACCCATTCAGGCGTGCGCATGTAAAACATATAGGGGCTGGGGTTTTGCACTTTGAGGTGGTGATACGCACTCAGGCTATCCAAACATTCTAGGTAAAAACTGCGCGCGATCACGGCTTGGAAAATCTCGCCCCTTTTAAGTTCCTCTTTAAGTTTTAGCACCCTTTTTCCAAAAAGTTCATCATCACAATCGGTGCTGACATTTTTATTAGGCGTGTGTGGGGGGGGGTTAAAATCTGTGGGGGTGTTTGTGGCTAGTTGTTTTAAATGCGCCACCTCTGCTTGAATCTGATCTTGTAACTGGGGATCAAAGCATGTCCCTAAAATCTGCGTGCTTTTCTCTAGGTGGTTGATCACGACCAAGTTTTGTGCCACATAAAAGAGAAAATCAGGTGCGCTGTTATCCTGCACGCTCAAAAGGGGCAGATTTTCAAAATAAGCGATGAAATCAAAGGAAAATAACCCGGCACAAAAGAGGGCTAGGGGGTGCTTGTGCTTGCCTTTAAAGGGTGTAAAAATAGCCCTCAGGGCATCTAGGGGGCTAGGTCTTTGTAATTTGCTAAATTCATCGGCATAAGTGTGATCTTTGGGGTAATGCAAATGAATGCTTTGTCCCGCAAGGGGCGTGTTTAATGTGATTGCCAAATCTTGCAACAAGGCTAAACCATTGGCATTCAAGGCATGCATGCTAACCCGATCGTGATGGCAGATAATCTTAACGCATGCTTGAGCTAGGATCAGCGATTGGGTGTGGTGCTTGTTTTCTGCTTGTGCGCTTTCTAATAAAAGCGTATTGGGCTGGCATAGGGGCGCATAAAAAGCCAACGGGTGGGCGATATAGGGGGCGCTTTCTTGGATACTGATCAAGGCTTGCCTTTAGAGTGTCATCAGTCTCTATTTTAACACAATAGGAACAACTTATGCTTGATTAGATTAAAAAAGGACTTTCATGGCAAGTGTATCACCCATTAAGCATGCCCCCTTGTCCGCACCCAAAATC
>NZ_FZLB01000086.1:0-3795 GCF_900196775.1 Helicobacter bizzozeronii | reverse complement strand
ACATAGGCTATTGACAATAACAAGTCAAAAAACACTAAGCAAAGACTTTCCAGCGACACACTCCAAAAACGCACTTCTCAGGTAAAACCTCAGAAACACGCTTTAGAAAAAGGCTTTCAAGCTATGCACATTTGCTTAGGCAAAAGCGCATTATATCGGTGGAAAGCTTAAGGGGGGCTTAGGTGGTGGATTTGGGGTTAAAAGTTTTAGGTCGATTTAATGGCTAGGTTTTGGTTCATACAATAAGGATTTGCATGCACTACATTATCTATGGCATTTTGATTTGGATTGGGCTGGAGTTTGCAGGTGTGATTTTGGGTTTTATTCTAATAGTGCTGTGTAAAATCTTTTTCTTTGTGCTGGAAAAGACGCTAGATATTTGGTTGTTTTTAAGCCCCAAAAAAGAACAAAAGCCCCCCAAAGATGTGGAAAACAAATTAATAGAGGGTAAAATTAAGGGCATTGATCGCAACAAGGCAGATAAAAAAGATATAGATATTAAATACAAAGGAGCAGGCATGGGAAAATCCAAAAAACCGATGGGCTTTTATGAGCTGAAAAGATATTTGCTCATCCAAAGAGAGGGTTGCCTCACTTGGATGGCTGAACACGCCTATAAAAATTTTGGCTGGGTGGCTTTAAAACCACTCCACCAAGCGCAGGGTTCGCGCATTCCATGGGATAGACTCACAGATGATTGTGATTCCTATATTTTAGAGGGGGGAGAGGAATTAGAATGGCTACAAAAATACCCCTATAGGGCATATTACTTCTTTGAGGATATTTGCAAGGAAAGACAGACCGCCCAACGCTTGATTGTTTTTAAAGACAGCACAGAAGTGGTGGATTTTTTGCTAAATCTCTATAGACCATACGCCCATTTTGATCCCAAATTCTCCCAGCACCAAATCATGGCCAATGCGGATCTAGAGATCCAAAAAGAGAAAAACATGGCTAAATCCTTGTATAAAAAGGCCTTGCAATCCTGGTCCCATGCTTTTGAGAGCACCTTGAATAAAATTTGTACCAAAACCCATTCCCAAGTAACAATACCCCTAAACTCCCTCCCCTTTTTCCCCAAAATGCTCGCACCCGTGCTTGAAAAATACCGCCAAGAACATTCTTTTGTCTTCCAAGCCACTTATAAAGCCCCCATTTATTTACCCAAGTTTGATCCTGAGATTTTGCGCACAAGTTTATCTAAGTCCCTCAAGTTGTGGCAAGATCATTTAGAGGAGTGTATGGACAACCTAGTCCCGCCCCAAAGAAAACCCAAGTTTAAACGCAAGGTGCGCAAACAACTTGCCAAACTTTGCTTTGCCCAACACCATGGCTTGATCACAGCAGAAATTATCGAACACTTCAAACTCCACGACCCAGAAGACCCTGAGGCAATCAAGGCAGTCGCTCAAGTCTATATTGCACAAAACTTCCCCAGTTGCAAGGATAAGATTGCCATCCCTGAAGAGAGCGAATATTTTGCCCTTCGGCGTTTTATGCTCAATGATCAAAAACATTACTACATGGAGCAGGCTTTATGGGTTTGGGCATACCAACGCTTGCTAGAGATTTTTGATAATTCTTTGGAGAGCAGAGAGATACAAGATCAACTTCTAGCGCGTCTAAGCCCCACGCAGGCTGATGAATTTGAGCAAGCCTTTTATGAAAATCTTGAGCAGAAGCAAGAGCTTGCTATATGGAGCTTGATCGAGCATTTGGCATTCCCACTTGCTATTTTACAACAAGACAATCAAGTCGTGATCGCTAAAAATCCTCATTTTAAGCCCGCCAACTTTTTAAACCAGAGCGCGCACCATCGCGACATTTTACGCCTCTTGTTTTTCTTTGGGAGAGTGTTAAGTGAGGAGAATGTCAGCCAATTGCTCCAAATGCACCGCGATATTATCCCTATTTATCCGCATGTCCCAAAAGAGATGGGCTTTCACGCGCTTAAAATTTATTTGCTCCAACAAAAAGCGGGTTATTTGTGTTGGATTGCCGATCAGGCCTATAAAAACTTTGGTTGGGTGAGCCTAAATCATGAACAACAAGCCCAGAGCATGCATATTGCTTGGGAGTATATGACAGAGGAACAAATTTATCAAAGGCAAGAAGCGCATTATTTCTTTGCGGGCATTTATGCCCAAAGACACGCCAAGCAACGGCGTATCAATTTTCAAAACGCTCAAGAAGTGATTGCCTTTTTAGTGGAGCTGTTTAAGCCCTTTGCTATCCACGACCCCAACCATGTCTATCATTTGAGTGCCGCCCATGACACTATGCAATATGTGGATGTAGATATGGAGCATTTTGGCGCGCGTTTGTATGAGGAAATTCTCAAAGAATGGGAGCCAGATTTTATAGACTCCCTAGAAAAAGCCCTCAAGCAAACCCCCACGCACGCCACAATCGCCACCAGCGATCTCTCTTTTCTCACCAAAGAGACCGAACTCGCCCTAGAAAAATACTGCCAAGGCGATAATTATATTTTCCAAACCACCTACACCCCCCCAAGTGTTTTGCCCAGTTTCGATCGCTCCATTTTAGCTTTCAACTTAAAAGAGATTTTAAGGATTGAGCAAGGGGCATTAGCAGGGGTGGTGGATCATTTGGCACGCCCCAAGAATAACCCCACACTCAAGCGCAAAACCCGCAAACAAATCGCCAAACTCCGCTTACAAGAAACATACGGGATATTAACCCCCAATGATTTTAAAGACTTCCATTTAGACTACCCCAAAGCCAAAAGTTTTTTAAACAAACACCGCTTTAAGTATCAAGGGCAAGAGCGCTACTATTTTGAATACGCTCTAAATATTTGGGTTTTGCAACGCTTATTAGAGATTTTTGAGGACTCTATTGCTATGCAAGAAGTCGAGCATGCCCTACTGGCACGCCTAAACCCCGCCCAAGCCCTAGAGTTTAGCAAGATTTCTAGCCAACGACATGCCGGGATGGACAGCATGATCAACACCCTTGCCAGTCATTTAAATCTGCCATTAAGCATTGTAAAGCATAGCGATGGCATGGCGATCGTGCCCAACCTCGCTTTTAAGCCCCATGTGTTTTTAAGCCACAGCCCGCATAGCCAAGAAGTGTTGCGCCTGCTCTTAGACTTTAAAAACCACCACAAAGAGTCAAAAAAACCCACGCCCACCACACTCCCGCCATATTTTGCCCTAGTGCCTAAAGCATTAGAAGAGGCATTTAGTCAGTGGTGCGTTAAGCATGTCGATGAATATGCAGAGGCGCTATTTTTTGATGACAGACCCGCCTTTGCCCAAAAAATCCTTGACTTGCAACGCCAATTTCTCAAAGAGAAGAGCAATTTTGAAGAGAATTTTTTAGAGTGGTGCGTGGCTCATTTGGAGAGTGCCAATGTGTCTATGGAGGATAAAAGGGGCTTGATCCAAAAGATTATAGAGATAGAACAACGCTTGATCAACGAGCAAACCATGCTAGAGAGAGCGTTTGCTGCATGGTGGGCTGAGAATATGCATATAGAACTAGAAGCCCTATTTTTTGATGATAAACCCGCCTTTTTCAAAATATTCCTTGCGATGCAGACGCAATTTTTCCAAAAAAACCTCATAAAACCACAAGAGCTAAAGATCGCAACTCCCACCCAAGAATCCCCTTCCCCCAAATCCACCCCCCCAATCACGCCCAAACCCCAAGACAAATACGCCCCCAAAGCCATTAAAGCGTATTTGGATCAATTTGTGATCGGTCAAGAACAAGCTAAAAAACAAATGAGTTTGGTTTTTAGCGATCATTACAAACGCATTCAAGGAC
>NZ_FZLB01000085.1:0-3165 GCF_900196775.1 Helicobacter bizzozeronii | reverse complement strand
TGGATTCCTCAAAGTTCATCTAAAGTCTTTACAATTTTTTGATATACAAAGAACAATAAAGGACTAAAAGATGTGTAAGATGAAGAGGTTACATGCAAAACAATCCCCCTCTAAGAGCGGAGAGTACCGCTCCAATCCAAAGTTTTCAAGCACACTAAAATATCTTTTTATCTTATGGGGCTTGTGTTTGGCATGCCTTGTGGCTAAAGGGAAAGAAATTAATTGGCAAGCCCTCTTAGAACAGCACCACATTTTAGGCAAGGTGGTTAAGTCTATTGATGAAGGTCCGGATTTTAAAGTGCTTATTGTGGATCACAAGGGCAAATGGGAGGCGTGGTGGGTGGATAAACAGAGCCTTAAACTGGCTAATCAAAGACCCAGTGATTACCCTTATGGTGCTGACCCAACATACGATGCAATATGGGCACACAACCAAGCCATACCCACGCAGATCATAAAGATGTGGAATCTCTTTTACACGGGTCCTTACGCAACTATGCGCAAGGATATGGATGTTTCTTACTTTAAAAAAGCCTTGCTTTCTTTAAAACCCTTGCAAGGCACGCGCTGGAAGAGTGTTACCTTTGATGGTCCCAGTGTGTGGCTCATGGATAAAAACACCACCCAAGCCATAGAAGTTATGCAAGCCTTTGGAGATAATGCCACTCTTTTTAATCAAATCAACGCACGCACCCAAGCATTGAGTGCCAAAAACGCTCCCCTTCTCTTTGGCTCTTTTTTTAAAGTGTTGCCTAAACCCTGCTTGGATACCTTCCCCTCCACCAACCCCAAAGCTCCCGATCTCTATCTTGTTTTAAATTTTGATAATTCTGATCTGCATTACACCAATCTCTACCAACGCACCAAAGAAATCCTTGATCAATTCCCCACCATTGTAAAACGCTACCGCGTGCATGTTTTTGCCCTAGAGCGGGACATTAGCTATTGTGATACGCAAGAGGTGAGCGATAGACCAGATCCCTATGGCAACTATAACACCTTTGATCAAGCCCACCCTCCCTGTGAAACTCTTTTTAAAACTTACCAACAGCTTAAAGAACAATTCCACGCCACCTCTACTAAAGGTGCTTGTGAGGTACCCGATGGCCAGCTCGCAGAAGAACCCAAAGGCTCTATAAAAGTGGCGGATACGGGCAGGGGTTGGGAAACCTTTCTCTTTGGCATTGCAGAAAAACACGATGAGACACCGGGATATATCGACAACAACAACCCCACCCCCTATATTTACAACCCTAAAATAGGGCTCATCAGCGCGCGTGATTTTTTACAGAGTTTAGACACGCCTATGGGAAATAAGCCTCCCAAAAAAGCGCAGGGTTTGAGTGCCTACAAGGTTGTCAAAAAGGCTAGCTTGACCCATGCCCCCTTTCAAATCGCGCTCTTGCAAGACAAACAAAGCCATGAGCAAAGCGCATGGCTTTACAGCCCCCAAGCCAAGCTGTGGTTTAAGCCCGGACGGGTGCGTAAGTTGCATAAAAACGATCAAGTCCTTTTAGGCGATTTTAAAGAGGAGGCATCCGCTTATAATTATGTGAAAGCCTACGCCAAACCTTTAAAAACCTTTTTTAACAAAGCCCATAGAATTGATCTAGTGCCTGAAAATGCCAAAAGAGATTTTTATGTGATTACATCGGCTTCACCTGCTGCTGCCGATACACTTGCATATTATGACACCCCCATCAACCTAGTTTCTAAGATCATAAAAAAGGTCCAACAAGGAGATGCGGTGCATATCATTTTAGTGGGATCATTGAGCGCATTACCCACTGATGATTGCGGCGATACATCTTGTGATGGGGATGAAGAAACTTGGGTGGCTCAGACTTGTTTTAATGCAGCTAACAAAGCAAAAAATATGGCTGAAAAGCTCGATGTTATCAAAAATTGTGGCTATGGTGGTGATTATGATTTTAAAGACCCCGGGGAGAGTGCCATTGCTGATAATAGTGCCAATTTAATAGATGATGGCATCGGCATGTTGGAAGCGCAAGGCTGGAAGCATTTCGATGAGCTGTTGCCAGACCCCGATCAAGAATAACATCTTTACCCTGCCAAGCACTTCAACAAAGGAACTTCAACGATTCGCTTAATTTGCATCCTTTTATTCATCAGTCCCCTATGGGCTGTAAGCGTTGATTTAGTCCAAGAAATGCAACAAGCCCGCGCGTTAGTGGTCAAAATTTACTACCAAGATTTTAAAGAGCGTTACACGCGTATAAATTGGGACATGGTCTTTTCGCATGCCATGCAAAAAGAAGCACCAGCCCTTGTTAAGCACTTGCAAGCCTTTATCGATCACATCCCGATTTTACAATCCCTCACGCCCAAAACCCCCAAGCAAGCCCAAATGATCCAAGCACTCAAAGCCCTTGAGATGTATAACCTTTTTATTTTGTTGAGCGACTCCACCCCCGAGGATTATTGCGCAATGCATGGCGCAAAGTGCAGGAAAATGAAGTTTCCCAAGCGTGTTAAGCCCTTTGACGCCAACAAGAACACATTAGAATTTTTAAAGGGCATAGAATTGACCTACGCCCCCTTGATTGCAGCGTATCATCAAGGTTTGGACTTCACAGATTATCTGCAGATGTTGTATGCCAAGTCTGACCCATTAGCCCCTAATTGGGCGATTATGGGTATTCGAAAAGATAATTTAAACATGGTTAAAGGTCCTAAGACTCCGACCTTGCGTCGCTTTTTTCAGGATTTTAGATCCATCGATGCACACAACTATCTCATGGATAGCGGTTTTATTGAACATGTAAAGTATTTTGGTGCAAATGAAAAGGATGGTTTCAAAGATTTTTTAGTAACTCAGATCATCTATTCTAGTGGTGCCAAGGCGCAAGATTTAGTCTCGTGGATGAATTATTACGGGGCACGCGCCTTTGCCTTCTTGGGGGGTGATGCTAATGACAATGACTATGAAAGTGCCATGGGTTTGTATTGGGAGAGTGTTACCCATTTGCGTATAACCCCTGCTGAGGATGATGAATATACATTTTCTATTCTCAAGCCAAAAGTCCCTTTAGCTAAAGCGATGCAACGCACTCTCACCCAAAACCCCACCATTTGTTTGCAACCCCAGTATTTAAACCAAGAAGCTAAAGCTGTTTGTTTGCAAATCTTCCAACAACACAGCTA
>NZ_FZLB01000022.1:0-37115 GCF_900196775.1 Helicobacter bizzozeronii | reverse complement strand
GCGTCAGAGGTGTATAGGAGACAGGGGGCTCCGGGGGTGGGTAAATCCACGCTTTTGCTTAAAGTAGCCGGGGGGTTAGCTGGCACGGGCTTAAGTGTCTTGTATGTGAGCGGGGAGGAGAGTGCTGGGCAGATTCGCTTAAGAGCCGATCGCTTGCAATGCGTGCAAGAAAAGTTGTATTTGCTCAATGAAATTGATTTAGACACGATCAAGGCGCATTTACTCGGGGCTAATTACGCTGTCTGTGTGATCGACTCGATTCAAACTTTATACTCCAGTGCGATTAGCTCGGCTCCGGGCTCCATCTCTCAAGTGCGCGAAATCACCTTTGATCTGATGCGCCTTGCCAAGCAAGAGCAAATTGCCATTTTCATCATCGGGCACATCACTAAAGAGGGCTCGATTGCTGGACCTCGAGTTTTAGAGCACATGGTCGATGCCGTGCTCTACTTTGAGGGCGATCCTAGCAGGGAGCTTAGAATTTTACGCAGTTTTAAAAACCGCTTTGGAGCGACCAGCGAGGTGGGCATTTTTGAAATGCACACAGAGGGGCTGATGAGCGCTAAAGAGGCTTCTAAGCTCTTTTTCTCCCAACAGCAAAGCCTAGCAGGCAGTGCTTTAAGTGTGGTGCTAGAGGGCTCGCGCGCGCTCATTTTAGAAATTCAGGCTTTGGTGTGTGAGAGCTCTTTAGCTAATCCTAAACGCCTAGCCACTAGCTTTGATACCAACCGCTTGCACATGCTCTTAGCTTTGTTAGAGAAAAAGCTAGAAATCCCGCTAAACCGCTACGATGTCTTTATCAATGTGTCCGGGGGGATTAAAATTAGTGAAACCAGCGCGGATTTAGCCGTGATTGCGAGCATTTTATCCAGCTTTCGCAATCGCCCTATCAGCAATAAAACCGCCTTTATTGGGGAGGTGGGGCTCACTGGCTCTGTGCAAGAAGTGCCCAATTTAAATATCCGCCTTAAAGAGATGGAGAATTACGGCTTTTTAAAGGCGATTGTGCCCAAAAGGCCCAATTTAAAAACCCCTATTGCTTGCTATGAAGCTAAGGATGTGTCCCAAATCATTGAGTGGATGTGAGTCAGGGTTTTAACATCTTTTTGGCAGAAATCCCACTCTAGCAAATGCGTCGCATTTGTTTTAGCGGGTGGGATGAATGCCACTAATTTGTGGTATAATGTCCCCATACATTCGTATCTACGGCAGGAAGTGCCGAAAGTTACGCCTTTGGAGATATGATGTGTGAGACCTGTAGGGAATGCGTTGGAGCTCAAACTCTGTAAAATCCCTACTATAGGGACACAGAGTGAGAACCAAACTCTCCCTACGGGCAACATCAGCCTAGGAAGCCCAAATGTCTTTAGCATTTGGGTACTTCACCACCCCATTATGCCAACTCATCCAAGCCCTTTAGCTGGGCTGACCCCAGCGTTGCTCGATCTTGCCAAAACGCCAAATTCCATAGGATATCGCCCACACCAGCACAAACAAGCCCACCAAGTAATACCCCAAATCCCCAAAATCCAAATTTTTAAGATACCCTAGCAACCCGCTAAATTCCCAATGCATTTTTTGGCTCAGCACTTGGAACAGCTCAATTAAGCCAATCACCAATGCCACCAACACGCTTAGGGTTGTGATCGTGATGTTGTAATAAATCTTGCGCAAGGGCGTTTTAAAAGCCCAATCATAGGCTTTGACCATAAATATCCCATCACAAGTATCAAATAAACTCATCCCCGCTGCAAAGAGGAGCGGCAAAGAGAGCATGCCCAACACACTGGTTTTAATCGCCCCTCCAGAGAGTGATAACAACGCAATTTCACTGGCTGTATCAAAACCCAAACCAAATAAAAACCCAATCGGGTAGATGTGCCAACTCTTAGACACAAAGGCAAAGAGGGGTTTAAAAAAACGATTCATCAAGCCCCGCTCTTGCAAGAGGGCTTCTAGGGCTTCTTGGTTATACGAACTGCTTTGGCTTTGCTTGAAGACTTTAAAAAGATCGATGAGGATAAAGACATTAAATAGCCCCACTAAGAGCAAGAACAGACCCGAAACCAAAGTGCCCACCACGCCCCCCACTTCCCTAAGTGCGGGGGTGTGGGTGTCCATCCAGTGGATCGCAAACACACTCACAATCGTAGCCAAGATCACCACGCTAGAATGCCCCATAGAAAAGTAAAACCCAACCCCCATGGCATTTTGTTTCTGCTGGGAGAGTTTGCGGATCGTGTTGTCAATACAGGCAATGTGATCGGCATCAAAGGCATGCCTAGAGCCTAGCATGTAAGCCGTGCCCGCTAGGGCGTAAAACTTAATATCCCCGGATAAAAACAAGAGCGACAAGCCCAAAACATGTAAAAAAATAATTGCCAAAGCATAGGGAAACCACGAACGCATGCAACAACCTTATTTTTCAAAATTTGCCCTATTAAATCTGCAAAAAGGATTAACACAGGATTAACACGAATAATACTATAATGGAGCGTTTTGTGTGCTTTAAGATGATAAAAAGGAGATTGATGATCGGACGGCTTTTTTGGGTGGCTCTCTTGGCTGTGCAAGTCTTTGCCAGCACCCCTAAAAACACCATTGTGATCGGGATTGAAAATGAAACCACGCGCATTAACCCACTCTTTGATGCCGACCATGACAGCGCGCTAGACTTTGTCTTTAGCGGGCTGACACGCTTTAGCCCGGAGATGAAAATTGAGCCAGACCTAGCAAAAAGTTGGGCGGTGAGCACAGATGGGCTGGTTTGGACTTTCAAGCTAAGAGAAGATGCACTTTGGCATGACGGGCAGAAATTTAGCGCTCAGGATGTCAAATTCACCATTGAGCAAGCCCTCAATGACAAGCTCAACGCGCCCGCACGGGCTAGCTTTGAGGCGATTAAAAGCATAGAGGTCTTAAGCCCTTATAGCCTTAGAATCACGCTTAAAGCCCCCTACCCTGCCTTGCTAGATGCCTTGAGCATGGGCATGTTGCCCAAGCACCTCTTAGAGGGCAAGGACTTAAACACCAATCCCTACAACCAACACCCCATTGGCACGGGCCCCTTTAAATTTGCCAAATGGCAAAAGGGGAGTTATATTGCCTTTGTGGCCAACGAACATTTTTACAGGGGCAAGCCTAAAGCCCAAAAGGTGATCTTAAAAATCGTGCCCGATTACAATGTGCGCACCTATGAGATCAAAAATGGGTCTTTAGATGTGGCGTTGGTTGAACCCAACTTAGTTAAGGCACTCCAATCCAACCCCCACATTAAGATCATGGATATTAAGAGTGCGGATTACCGCGCCTTGATGTTTAACTTCCACAACCCATTATTAAAATCGCTAGCGGTGCGCCAAGCGATCAATTATGCAATCAATAAGGAGCTCATCGCCCATAAGATTTTGCATGGTTATGGGTTTGTGGCTAATAATCCTATCCAAGCTAGTTGGGCTAATGATGCTCATGCCAAAGGCTACCCCTATGATCCCAAAAGAGCCCAAGAGATTTTAATGAAAGATGGCTGGGAGCTTCAAAATGGGGTGTTTTACAAGCAGGGCAAACCCTTAGAATTTGATATTTATGCGTTTAATAGCGATCCGCTCCGGGTTACTTTAGCCAATATCTTGCAAAGCGAGTTAGCAAAAGTGGGGATCAAGGCGCATGCCATTGCCAAAAACCATGGGGCATTTGAGATTGACAAGGTGGATAGTTTCATCATTGGCTGGGGCAGTCCGCTTGATCCAGACACCCAAACTTACCGCGTGTTTAGCTCTAAGATGGATGCCAGCTTGAATGCCAATGGCTGGAATTACAACCACTATAGCGATAAGACAGTTGATGAGGCTTTGCTACAAGCACGCAGCACGGATAATACCGCCAAACGCAAATTTTGGTATGCCCAATTTATCCAAGCCTTGCACAATGATCCCCCCTTTGCCTTTTTGGTCTATCTGCGCTACCCCTTAGCTTATAGCGATCGCATCCATGGGATCAAACCCACCATTTTAGGGCACCATGGGGCGCGCTTCACGCATAATGTCGCCGAGTGGAGTAAGGATTAGTGCTTTTTTGGGTTAAGCGAATCGGGGGGGCTTTGCTCCTCTTGTTTGTCTTTAGCTTTGTGATCTTTGTGATGTTGCATTTTTCAAGTGCCAATGTGGTTTCTGGGGTTTATGGGGATAGTATCCAAGCCCTTAACCCTGCAATCAAGGCGCGCATGATCGCTAATTTGGGGCTGGATCGCCCCTTGTGGATGCGTTATTTGGTGTGGCTAAAGCAAAGCTTGCATGGGGATTTTGGCGTTAGTTTTGCCAGTGGGGAGAGTGTAGCCGCCATTATTAAAGAGCGCTTGCCCTATACTCTGATCTTAGGGCTGACAAGTTTTATCCTTAGTTTTGTGCTGGCTGTCATCTTGGGGGTGCTGAGCGCATTGTTTAAGGGTTCTTGGCTGGATAGGGGGGTGATGTTGGTTACTTTGGGCTTTTTTAGTATCCCTAATTTTTGGCTAGGCTCGATTTTGATTATGTTTTTTAGCGTCCTTTTAGGGGTTTTGCCAAGCTCTGGGGTCTATGAATTAGGGGGTGATGAGAGTTTGGGCGATTTGGTGCGCCATCTGATCTTACCCATTGCCACGCTCACCTTGTCGCATTTGGCAATTTATACGCGTTTGGTGCGTAGCGTGGTGCTGGAGAGTTTGCAAGAACCCTTTGTGGCTAGTTACCGCTCATGGGGGGTGAGTGAAAAGATCATCCAATTTAGATTGGTGTTGCGTTATTCCTTGCTCCCCGTTATTAGCTATTTTGGTGCCAATGCGGCTGGGATTTTGGGGGGGACTTACATTGTAGAGAGCGTGTTTTCTATTGGGGGCTTGGGGAGCACCACCATTAATGCGCTTTTGAGTAAGGATTACCCCCTAGCCCTTAGCATTATTTTACTCAGCACCATCGTCGTCGTGCTCTTTAATCTCATCGTGGAGATCATGGCTAAAATTTTAAACCCCAGATGGCAAGCATGAAAAAAATTTTGATTTGGGGCGCGCTCCTCTTAGGGGGGCTTTTTTTGCTCCCTTTTTTAGCCCCCTTTGATCCGTCTCAAGTGGATTTAACCCAGCTCAAATCCCCCCCCAGTGGCAAACACCTACTAGGCACGGATTTTTTAGGTCGTGATGAACTCTCACGGCTCTTTTTTGCGTTAAGAACCTCCGTATTCATTGGGCTTTTAAGCGGGGTGTTGGCTATGATCATCGCCTTTGCCTATGCCTTCTTGGCTCTCAATGCGCCCAAAATGATCCAATCCTTGCTTTTGCGTTTTTTAGATGGGTTTTTATCCCTGCCTAATCTCTTGCTTATCTTGCTTTTTAGCGCATTTAACCAGCGTGCCTTTGGCATGCTGGGCTTAAGTTTGCTTTTGGCGGTGTTTTCATGGGGGAGTGTGGCGAAGGTGATTTATGATGAATTTAGCAATATTGCCACCCGTGAGTTCATTTTGAATGAAAAGGCTTTGGGGGCGGGGCGTTTGGCGATCATGTTTGATCAAATCTTGCCTGTGGCTAAAAGTGCGGTCTTTGTGCTTTTTATTAATACTTGTGCGCATGCCATCAGTGCGGAAGCTCTGTTGAGTTTCTTTGGTTTGGGGTTGATGGTGGGGGAGGCTAGTTTGGGCAATATGCTCAATGAAGCCTCCCAAGCCATTTTTACGGGGGTGTGGTGGCTGGTCTTAACCCCGGGGCTGGCTGTTTTTGGGATTGTCTTTGGCTTAATGCTCTTAGGGGAGCGGGTGCAAAAACATGGTTGAGATCGCCCACTTAAATATCTTTGCCCCCAAAAACCAAATCTTGCATGATGTGGGTTTTAGCACGCAAGCGCATTTGGCGATCTTAGGGAGTAGCGGGAGTGGCAAAAGCACGCTGGCTAAGGCGATCTGTGGCATTTTGCCCCACCACCTCAAAGCCCAATACAGCAAGCTTGCCACCAATGGGCGCGCAGGCTATGTTTTCCAAGATTGTATCAGTTGCTTTTTCCCCTACCTTAAGATTAAAGACACTTTCCAGATGGTCTTAAAAGATAAGATCGCCCACATACAACCCATTTTTGAACGGCTACATATCCCCCCTAAGGTGTGGGAGCTCTACCCTTACGAGCTTAGTCGGGGCATGGCAAGCCGTATCCAAATTGCGCTCAATCTTGCCCTAGAGGCACAAATTCTTGTATTAGATGAAGTTACTAGCTCCCTAGATAGCGCTAATACTAAGAGCGTGCTTGAATTGCTCTTGCAATTAGAAACCCAAAGGCTGGTGATCACCCACGATGAAGAGGTCGCTTACGCGCTCTGTGAAGAGGTTTTGGTGCTAGAGAGTGGGCGGATCACTTATTTTGGGGATAAAATGGGGTATTTTTCATGAGTTTAGACATCCAGCACTTAGAAAAATCCTATGGCAATTATGCGATTTTAAAGAATATTAGCTTTTGTGTTAAAAGCGGGGAGAGTGTGGCATTATTGGGGAGTAGCGGGAGTGGGAAAAGCACGCTGGCTAAGTGCATTGCTAGGCTAGAAAGTTTTCATAGCGGGCAGATTTTATGCGATCAAAAAAATATCCTAGACTTCCCCGAAAAAGCCTTTCGACAAACAATCCAATATGTTTTTCAAGATCAATTAAGCGCGCTCAATCCGGCTAAATTAGTCAAGCACCTTTTAGCCAGCGTGTGTAAGCGTTTTGGCATCCAAGAGGATTTAGCACAAACCATGCAGCAAGCCAAACTGCCCCCCGCACTTTTAGAACGCTACCCTAGTGAGCTGAGTGGGGGTGAAAGACAAAGACTGGGCATTGCGCGCACCATGCTCATTAAGCCTAAAGTCTTGCTCTTAGATGAGATCACCAGCGCACTGGATAAAAAATTGAAATATGAGATCATGGATGTATTGATGGCTTACCAAGAACGCTATAAAACCACCATGATCGCCATCACGCACGATAAAGCCATCGCCCAAAAATACTTCACTCGCCACCTTGTGATCGAGGGGGGGAGGCTGGTGGAGTGATGGGGGTTAGCCCCCCCTTATTTGCCCAAAAACTCCTGAATGGCTTGGGCTTTGTCGGTTTGCTCCCAGCTAAAGCCCTCACGCCCAAAATGCCCGTAAGTGGCGGTGGGTCTGTAAATGGGGCGCAAGAGATCCAAACTTTGCATGATCCCCTTAGGCGTGAGTTTGAAAAGAGCGCGCACGCATGATTCAAGCTGTTGGGGGCTGTGCTTGCTAGTGCCATGCGTATTGACATAGACAGACACGGGTTCTACTATGCCAATGGCATAGGCAAGCTGGATAGTCGCCCTAGCACAAACCCCGCTGGCCACCAAGTTTTTAGCGATGTAGCGCGCCATGTAAGCCGCACTGCGATCCACTTTGGAAGGGTCTTTACCGCTAAACGCCCCACCCCCATGCGGGCAACTCCCCCCATAAGTATCCACGATGATTTTGCGCCCGGTCAAACCCGCATCGCCTTGAGGACCGCCGATCACAAATTTCCCGGTCGGGTTGATGTGGTAGGTGATGTTGTCATTTAAAAATTCTTTGGGGAGGACTTTATAGACAATCTCTTCAATCACCGCTTCTCTGAGGCGTTTTTGATCGATCTCAGGGCTATGCTGGGTGGAGACCACGATAGTATCCACCCCCACAGGCTTATGCCCCTCATAGCGGATGGTAACCTGTGCCTTCCCATCGGGGCGCAAAAAGGGCAAGGTTGCGCTTTTTCTAGCACTGGCTAATTCGGAGGTGATGGCATGGGCTAGGTGGATGGCTAGGGGCATGTAAGCAGGAGTCTCATCGCACGCATAGCCAAACATCAGCCCTTGATCGCCCGCACCCACCTCCCCATCGGCACGATCCACGCCTTGATTAATATCTGGACTTTGCTCGCCAATCCCGTTGAGCACGGCCGCACTGCGGTAATCAAAGCCATAAAGCGCATCGGTGTAGCCAATGTCTTTGACCACAGAGCGTGCGATCTCTTGCATGGGGGCATAGACCCGTGTTTTAAGCTCACCAGTGATGATGCAAAAGCCATTGGCTAGCAAGGTCTCGCACGCCACGCGCGCATGCGGGTCGCGCTCAATAATGTAGTCTAAAATGGCATCGCTGATTTGGTCCGCCATCTTATCAGGGTGTCCCTCTGTAACCGATTCAGAGGTGAAAAGATAAGCCCCCATGATCAGCCCTGCATTTGGGCGGCCACTTCAGCAGCAAAATCCCCGCTCTTTTTCTCCACACCCTCGCCCACTTCAAAACGCACATAGGCACTGATTGCCAAATCATCATGGAGTTGCGCGCCTTTTTCTTGGAGGACTTGTGCGATGGTCTTTTTATCGTCCATCACAAAAAACTGCCCTAGCAAGGTGAGGCGTTGATCTAATAGAGTGTTATCAGCCATGAATCGTTCCATCTTGCCCGGAATGATCTTATCAAAGATTTTCTCAGGCTTGCCCTCTGCTTTGAGTTGCGCTTTAAACTCCTCCTCTTGGGCTTGGAGCACGGCGGGGGTGAGCTCTACCATGCTCACAAACTTAGGGATATGCTTTAAGGGCTTGCCTAAGCGCTTAAATTCCTCATTTTCCTTTTCAATCTCAGCCACTAAGGCTAATTTTTCTTGGGCGATAAACTCGGGGCTAAAGGCGTGGTGATCGAGAACAACGGGTTTCATCGCAGCGGCATGCATGGCAATTTGGCGGGCTAGCTCCCTTAAAGCGGGCGTGTTTTTGGGGTCTTTGTGGGCGATTTTAATGATCGCACCCACTCTGTGATTAGCATGCAAATAGGCATTCAGGGCTTCATTGTGTTTTGCTTGCACGCAAGCCAAACGCCGCACCACAATATTTTCTCCAATTTTAGCCACCGCCGCATGCAAATAATCTTGGAATTTTTCACCCCCCACACAAGCCTGATAGAGTTCTTCCACGCTTTGGGCGTTAGAAGACTTAGCCACCTCTAGGCTTTGACTCACCAAAGTTTTAAAGTTCTCGTTTTTAGCTACAAAATCGGTTTCGCTATTGATCTCTAACATGGTGGCTTGGGCTTCATGGACATCTAGGGCAATCACGCCCTCGCTAGCCAGTCTATCTGCCTTTTTAATCGCCTTACTCAAGCCCTTTTGGCGCAGGTATTCTAAAGATTTTTCCAAATCCCCCCCACATTCCACCAACGCCTTTTTGCAATCCATCATGGGCGCATCGCTCATTTCCCGTAGTTGCTTGACTTGGGCGGCACTAATTGCTGTGCTCATCTTGCCCTCCTTCTAATTGCAATTCTTCTAGTAATTCTGCTTGTTCTAATTCGCTGGCGTGTTCGACTTCCTCAACTTCTTCTGTGGATCGCCCCACCAACTCACGCCCTTCCGTGATCGCCTCTGCTATTTCTTTACAAAAAAGCCGAATAGATCGAATCGCATCGTCATTGCCCGGAATGGGGTAATCCACTAAATCGGGATCGCAATTGGTGTCTAGGGGGGCGATGATGGGGATACCAAGGCGGCGTGCCTCCGCCACGGCGATTTTTTCTTTCACCACATCCACGATAAACATCATATCGGGCATTTTTTTCATGTGGCGCACTCCACCTAGATATTTTTCTAATTTCTCTTTTTTGCGCAAGATCATGAGCTTTTCTTTTTTGGTGAGTAAATCAATCTGCCCGCTGCTCTCCATCTCCTCCATGATCTCTAACTTACGCACGGACTTTCTAATGGTGCTAAAATTGGTGAGCATCCCACCTAGCCAGCGGTAATTGACATAGGGGACATTGACCTGCATGGCATATTCCTTGAGCGCATCGCTGGCTTGCTTTTTAGTGCCCACAAACATAATGGTCTTGCCCTCTGCACTAGCATCACGCACGATATTATAGGTGTAGCGGAAGTAACGCAAAGTTTTTTGCAAGTCGATGATGTGGATGTTCTTGCGCACGCCAAAGATAAAGCGCGCTGTCTTAGGATTCCAACGCCGTGTTTGGTGCCCAAAATGCACCCCACATTCTAATAAATCTTTCATGGTGATCATTCTTTACTCCTTAAAGTTTGCCTCCACGCTTTGACGATCACTTTAAGCTAAAGCGTGTGCGGGATTTTAAAACAAAAGCTAAAACCAAAACGAAAATCTAAAAAGCCCCCCAAGGGGGCAAGACGCATTAGTGGCTAATGCGTTCATCTCTCCCATGGTCTCTATGGGGGTGTTCGTGGCGATCACGGCGATCGGCGTGGGGATGCCCGTGTGGGTGATGGGGGTGTTCTGGATGGCGATCCACGCTATGATCTCTGCGATCTTTCATGGTGTGTGGGTTGCCTTTGCTGCCTACATAGGTGATATTGCCATGCGCATCAATGTCGTAAGCTTGTCCAAAACCTTTCACAAAGCGACCCCTGATGAAGTCTAGTTTGATGAGATGGAAATCTTGCATGTGGCGGATGGTTTCTAAACCACGACCTTTGCCATGTTTTTGGATGAAGTTATCATAAACACGATCAAACTCAGCACCTCTTTCCATGAAAGTAACACGAGTCCTGTAGCGCAAGCGGCGGCGCAGAATGGGGGATTTGGCGACCGCTTCATCTTCTAAGAACATGATTTCAACATTGTCAGGGTGGGCTTTGATGCTATTGAAGTGTTCAGCCACTTCGCTCACATAAATGTAGAATTGCCTCCTACCATCGCGATCATCAAACAGAAGTGCGCTGTAAGAACAGATCACTTCATTTTCAGGGCTCAAGCTAGCGATGCAGACGGTGCTAAAGCTTTCTCTAAAACGCTCTAAATCCGCACGCACTTCGTCCATATCGGTGGTTTTGGCAAGTGATCGGCACATTTCGATGATCGCATCTTTAACGCCCTCAACGCTCTCAACTTTAGCGGGGAAGTCAATCCTTAGCATTGATTCTCTGCCATCCACCACATAAACGATGTCCATGCCACCCATATCCGCATTTTTCATGCGAACATCGCGTGCACCTCTAACTTGACCGAACTTGGCTAGCAACGCCTCCATGTCTGGCACATGATTTTCATTCATATGCTTAACAATGAAACTAATATCCATCTAAAACTCCTCGTAGTATTTTTAAGGCTTCTTATTATATCATTAAATCTACAAATATATAGTTAATTTTAGTGTCTATTGTTTATTTTTTTCACAAAGGTTAGGCATGGTGCATGTCATTTTGAGCGGGGGGAGTGGGAAAAGGCTCTGGCCCCTGAGTCGTTCGCATTTCCCCAAGCAATTTTTAAAACTCTATGATTCCAAGAGTCTTTTTGGGCTGGCTTTAGATCGTTTGGATCACCCTCAGGCGCGTTTTTTGGTAGTGTGCAATGAAACGCATTACTTCCATGCCCTAGAGGAGATGAGTCTAGCCCATGTAGAAGATCGCAGCGATTTTTTATTGGAGAGCACCCCTAAAAACACCATGAACGCCTTGATCTTGGCAAGTTTGGCATGCAATTTGGAGGAAATCTTAGTGATAAGCCCCACCGATCACCTCATGGACAAGTGCGCTTTTCAAAGTGCCCTAGAAGTGGCGATCCAACACGCTAAAGAGGGCAAGATCATGCTCTTTGGGATAGATCAAGAGCCCAGTAGCCAATATGGCTTGATCACATGCGCCCCGCTTGAGGGGGAGATCGCCCCCGTGCTAGGCTTTGTTGAAAAGCCCAGCCCTGCTCAGATCGCCCAACTTAAAGCCCCAGCACAAGGGCGTTTTTACACCAATAGCGGCATGTTTGTCTTTAAGGCAGGCGTGTTTTTGCAAGCCTGCGCCCAACATGCCCCCCACATGCTCCAAGCTTGCCAAGAGGTCTTCAAACAAGCCAAACGCCTACCCCATATTATCAAATGTGAAACCCAGCACTTGCTAGAGGGGGGGAGCGTGGATGTGTGCTTGTGGCAAAAATGCCCTGATCTCTTTGTTGTGCCCCTAAAGGCTAATTGGCGTGATGTGGGGCATTTTACAAGCCTGAAACAAAGTTTGCCAGCAGACAGCCAGCACAACACCCCCCACACCTCTAAGCCAGTTCTTTTTGAGCACGCCACGCATAATTATGTCTATAGCCACAAATTCAGTGCTTTGTTGGGCGTGCATGGCTTGGTGGTGGTGGATACTAAAGATGGCTTGCTCATTGCCCACCAAGATCACCTAGACAAGCTCCCCACTTTGCTTACACAGATCACCCAAAAACACCCCGATCTGGTGCATAACTACCCCCTAGAATACCGCCCTTGGGGGAGTTTTGAGGTTTTGCTAGAATGCCCCTTTTTTAAGGTCAAACTTTTAAAGATCACGCCCCATAAACGCTTGAGCTTGCAAAGACACCAGCATAGAAGCGAGCATTGGGTTGTTGTGGAGGGGGTGGCTAGCGTGGTGGTGGGGGATCGGTGTTTGCAAGTGGAGACCAATGAAAGCGTGTTTATCAAGCAGGGGCAAATCCACCGCTTAGGCAATGACACTAATGAGGCGCTCACCATTTTAGAAGTGCAATGCGGTGCATGCCTAGATGAAAGCGACATTGAACGCTTAGAAGATGACTACAAACGCCCCTAAAGGAAGAAAATGAAAAAAGTTGCTTTGATTACTGGGATTACCGGACAAGATGGGAGTTATCTAGCCCGCCATTTACTCAACTTGGGCTATGAGGTGCATGGGATTAAAAGGCGTAGTTCTTCATTTAACACTGCCCGAATCGATGCCATTTATGAGGATGTGCATAGTAGCCATGCTAATTTTTTCTTGCACTATGGAGACTTGACCGATTCCTCTAATATGATCGCCTTGATCGCCAAGATCAAGCCCGATGAAATCTACAATCTAGCCGCACAAAGCCATGTGCAGGTTTCTTTTGAGATGCCCGAATACACGGCTAATGTGGATGCCCTAGGGACCTTGCGGATTTTAGAGGCGATGCGTCTGCTAAGTCTTAAGAACACCCGTTTTTACCAAGCCAGCACCTCCGAGCTTTATGGGGAAGTCTTGCAAACACCCCAGAATGAAAACACCCCCTTTAACCCCAGAAGTCCCTATGCAGCCGCCAAACTCTATGGTTACTATATCACCAAAAATTACCGCGAGGCTTATGGGTTTTTTGCACTCAATGGGATTTTATTTAACCATGAAAGCCCTGTGCGGGGGGAAACTTTTGTTACCCGCAAGATCACGATGGCGATTGCGCGCATGTTGCACGGCTTGCAGGAATGCCTGTTCTTGGGGAATTTGGATGCCAAACGCGACTATGGGCATGCCAAAGATTATGTGGTGGCGATGCATTTGATGTTGCAACACCACACGCCTATAGATTATGTCGTTGCCAGTGGCAAGACCTTGAGTATCCGTGAGTTTGCACGGGCTTGCTTTGAAAAGGTGGGCGTGATCGTGGAATTCCAAGGTCAGGGCTTAGATGAGGTGGGCGTGGTGGTCGATCTCAAACAAAGCCCCCTTGTAGATTTCCCCCACCCCTTAAGCCCTAACCAAATTGTGTTGCGTGTGGATCCGCGTTATTTCCGCCCCACAGAAGTGGATTTATTGCTAGGCGATCCTAGCAAGATCGAGCGTGAGCTAGGTTGGAAACGCCAATTTGGGGTTGATGATCTCATTTTAGACATGCTAACAAGCGATTTGGCTCTAGCCAAAAAAGAAGCCTTGATCGCACGCACCTAGTGGGCAAAACGCCCAGGTTTTTTCCACCAACCCCGCCTATAAGCCCAATAAAAAATCCCCGCACGGGCGTAGGTCTCCACACAAATAACCACAAAAAGCCAGCGGACATGGTAGCCATGGTGGAGCAAAAAATACATGGGGATAATACGCAAAGACCACAGACTAAGCGTATTGATAAAAAGCGACACCTTCGCCATCCCCGCCCCTCTAAAAGTCCCATCTAGCACAAATAAACACGCCAAGGGCACTTGGGAAGCCCCCACAGCGACTAAATACCACCCCGCCACCTCCACAACCGCTAAATTATGCGTGAAAACCGATGCAAAGGGCTTGGCAAAGACCACCAACAAAACCCCCATCACGCCTAAAAATAACACGCCCATTTTTAAAGTGGTGCGGACATATTCTTGTGCCTTTTGGACTTGATTAGCCCCTAGATGTTGCCCCACCAAGACCATGCACGCAATGCTAAAGCCAAGGCCGGGCATGTAGCTAAAGCTCTCCACACGCAAGCCAATTTGCATGCCCGCTAGCACTTCATCGCCATAGCTAGCCACAAACTTAGAGATTAACGCCATGGAAAAGAGGGTTAAGAGCCTCTCAAATCCTGAGGGGTAGCCCACTTTCCAAGCCCGCTTGAAAAAGCCAAAATCAAAGGTCATGTGGAATCTAAGAGCTTTTTTCGTGGCTGTGGTGATTGCAAAGAGCATGGCTAATTCTAAAAACGCCACAATCACATTTGCCCATGCCGCCCCCTTGATTCCCAAGCGCACAAAGCCAAAGTCCCCAAAGATCAAGGCTTGGTTCAAAAACAAGCATAAAACACTCATCACCAGCTTAATTAAAAAGGGGGTGAGCGTGTCTGAGAAACTCGCCAATGCCGCCACCATCACATTTTTAATAAAAATAGCAGGCAAAGCAAGGACGAGGACATGCAAATATTCTTGTGCCAAATGATTAGCCTCATCTTTAAGCCCCATCCAATCCACAAAGCTAGACACCCCCAAAAAGCCCACCACGCCAGCCAAGCCACACAGCACACACGCCCCCAGTAAGATACTGCAATAGCCCACAGACACCAGCTCCATATCCTTTGCCCCCACCAAACGGCTAAGGGTCGCATTCGTGCCAATGTAAAATACAGAGTTGAGGGCATAAAATAAGAGCATGTATTGCAAACCCACCCCCATCGCCACAATGTGTGAATCTGAGAGTTTCCCCATAAAAAAGATGGAGACAGCCAAAACAAAGATTTCTAAAAAGTTATTCACCCCAGAGGGCAGGGCAAGGCTTAAAACCTTTTTGAGTCGCCACCAACGGATCGCCTTTATAATAGCAACGCTCCTAGTGTCCCAAAGATGATTAGGGGGATATTATAGACTAGGAAGGTCGGCAAACATGTATCATAAATATGGTTGTGTTGCCCATCGGCGTTCAAACCCGTTGTAGGACCTATGGTGCTATCAGAGGCAGGCGAGCCCGCATCGCCCAAAGCGGCTGCTATGCCCACCAATAAAATGGTTGCTGGCGTGCTAAAGCCAAGAGCTACGCACAGAGGGCAATAAAAGGTTGCAATGATGGGGAGTGTCCCAAAAGAAGTCCCAATACCGATGGTGATAAAAAGCCCAATACCCAACATCACCAATGCGCCCTCTAATTTGTTAGAGATTAACTTATCGGTTAAATGCACCAAATCGCTGATGGCATGGGTTTTTTGCAAGATTTCCCCAAAGCCAGCGGCTACCAACATCACAAACGCCACAAACGCCATGGATTTTACACCCTCATCAATCACGGCGTCCATGTCCTTCCACTTCACCACACGCCCCACCAACATCACCATCAAGCCAATCAACGCCCCTAAGGGCAAAGACCCCGTTTCAATCTGCACCATAAAGGCCAAAACAATCCCTAGCAAGGTCAAATAATCCTTACTGGTTAATTTCAAATCGTCCTGTGCGTGTATCTCCATGCGTTCTTGGTAAATACGGGGTTTGCGATACAGCACCAACACGGCAATAACCAAGCCAACCAACATCGCCAAACCCGAAATGGACATCACAGTCACCACTTGGGATAAGTTGGTGTGGATGCCATTTTGGACCAAATTATCCACAATCATGGTTTGGAAAATCAGCCCAAAGCCAGCCGGAATGGTCATGTAGGGTGCTTCCAAACCAAAGGTCAGCGCACAAGCCACCGCCCGCCGATCTAATTGCAAGCGATTCATCAAATGTAAAAGTGGGGGGATGAGAACGGGGATAAAAGCAATATGCACGGGGATTAAATTTTGTGAAAAACACGCAATGAAAGCGATCAAAAAACAAAAGATCGTGGCTTTTTGGTCCATCTTGCTAACCAATTTGTTTAACAAGACCTTGATCAAATTGCCACTCGAGATCGCCACTGCCAAAGCCCCCAAGAGCACATAACTCAAGGCTGTTTCTAAATTGCCCTGCATGCCCGCAATCATCATTTTAATGGTTTCTACAATGCTTAGTCCCCCCATTAGCCCAGCCACCAAGCTAGCCACCATGATCGCCAGTAAAATATTGAGTCGTGCCAAACTCAAAGCCACCATCACCAGCACAGACACTACCGCTGCATTTGTCAAAAGCATAACTTGATCCTTGTATTTTTTTAAAGTGTTTGCAAATGTTTTTTAAGTGTCTATGCTGGTCTCTTAGAGACCATGCGTGTGCGCCCGCTTGAGTGGATTAAGATTCATCGGCTACCCGCTTTAAGAGATCCCCATAAGCCTCGATACGCCGATCCCTAAAAAAAGGCCATATTTGGCGCGCCTGTGCGCTTTTTTGCAAATCAAGGCGCGCATATAAAATTTCCTCTTGCTCGCTTGCACATGCCAACTCCTCCCCAAAAGCCCCATAAATAAAACTGCTCCCAAAGAAGTTTAGCCCGCTGGTCTGCCCGGATAGGTCTTTTTCAACACCCACACGATTAGAGGTGATCACTGGCATGGCATTGGCGATACTATGCCCCCTTTGCACGCCCTTCCATGCCTCTCTTTGCAAGAGTTTATCGGCTACACTCTCGCTATCATCGCAAAACCACCCGATCGCACTGGGGTAAATCAACATATCCGCTTTTTTTAATGCCATGATTCGTGCCGCCTCAGGGAACCACTGATCCCAGCACACCAACACGCCTAAATTCCCCACACTGCTCGCAATGGGGGCGATAGCATCCCCGGGCGTGAAATAAAATTTTTCATAAAAACGCGGGTCGTCAGGGATATGCATTTTGCGCTGTTTGCCTAAAACGCGCCCATCAGCCTCAAAGACAACCGCCGTGTTGTGGAAAACCCCCTCCATGCGTTTTTCAAACAAAGAACCCACCAACACCACTTGATAATCCTTAGCCAAAGCACTTAAAAAAGTCATGTCCTCATCATAAAAACGCGCCCACTCAAAGTAACATGGGTCTTCATGCTGGCAAAAATACGGGTAGGGGTGTAATTCGGGCAAAACCACCAAGTTGAGATCGGGGTGTTGTTCTTTGGCTTTTTCAAGCATGCCCTGCGTGTGTTGCAAGGTCTTGACTCGATCGCCTTGGTAGGCGTGTTGCAAAATAGCGACCCCAATGTGCATGCCTAAAACTCATCCTCATATTCGCTATCGGCGCTCACATAGTCATCATCATCATACCCCCCGTAATAATCCTTGGGGCTATCCTCAAAATCCTTTTCAAAATCCTCAAATGAATCTTCAAAATCATCCATTTTGCACTCCTTGTAATGAAAGCGCGATTATAACAAAAGAAAAGTCTTAGAATGGCTAATGCTAAGGGCGTTTTTAGAGTCTCACCACCAAGGGCCATACATCATGGGCATGCCCCCCATCATCGGGTACATGCCATAAGGATACATGCCCATGGGATACATGCCCATTGGGTACATGCCATAAGGATACATCCCCATCGGATACATCATGGGGTTATAGGGGATATAGCCCGCACCAGTGGGGGGGAGGGGGGAGAGAGCAAACCTGCCCCCATGCGCTAGTTTGACACCTGCTAAAGAAATGTCATGGAAAGGTCCGTAGTTATGCGGTTTGGTCTTGG
Source organism: Helicobacter bizzozeronii (assembly GCF_900196775.1). Classification (NCBI taxonomy): domain Bacteria; kingdom Pseudomonadati; phylum Campylobacterota; class Epsilonproteobacteria; order Campylobacterales; family Helicobacteraceae; genus Helicobacter; species Helicobacter bizzozeronii. Next base: position 19,345 of record NZ_FZLB01000022.1, on the reverse strand, counting down.
CAATCTCGCCATCTTTATCCCCCACGCATTCGTTCTTGATTTGCGCGCACTCATTGAGGGTGTCTATATCGGGCAAGTTAGGATCCACATCGGCTGGATCGCCCACCCAGCACCCACCCAAGAGCGCCAAAACGCTAGAATGCAAAAAAACCCTAGTCTTATGCGTCATTGTTTGGGCTGTTCTTTGGTTTTGGTGAGGTCTTTAACCCCCACATCCACCACATCCATAAAATCGGATCGGAATTCCAAAGCCTTATTGCTAAAAACAGGCTTGAAGTTGTTTTTAACCAAGGGTTTGGCATTGGCTTGGGGGGCATGGCATTGGGTGCAATTAAAACGCGCATCGCTAATGCTCCCCTCTTTAGCCGGGCGATCATGCCTAAAATCAAAGAAATGGGATTTAGGCACGGGTGTTGCCCCCACGGTGCTAGCCACATCGGGCATGTGGCAACCCAAACACTGGTTATTGTCCTTAGTGATGGGTAAGAGCCCGGTTACATCATGGGGGATCATGGGTGGGGCATTTTCATAGGCTCTTTCAAAGCGTTTGCTCTCACCCGGGGGGAGTTTGTGGTATTCATAGGAATGCAACCTCAAATCCTTTTCATCTTCTAGGGGGGCTTTACGCAAGCCAATTTGTGTATCACTCACCAAGGATTCATGTTTGCTGTGGTGTTTGACCGCATAGAGCAAACCCACCAAAGCCAAAACAGCCACCACACCCATGCGTATTTTCATCATCATCTCCTCATTTGAAATCAAAATGAGATTATAGCATAGTCTTAAAATAGAAATTTAACTCACATAGTAAAAATCCACCAAACCCACCTTTCTTAAGATGATGGCATGGCAGGCTAAGAGATCATCTAGGGCGTGTTGGGGCATGTAATGCAGCGACTCTTCCACACTCAAGGGGCGGCGTTTGAGTAATTCTAAAAAAGCAGAGGGCGTTAAATGCAGATGGGGTATTTGTGGGGGTGTGGTGCGGCTTGGCAAACTGAGGGGCAGGTTTTCAAAGTGGGTGGCTAATTGGAGTAATTGGGCGGGGCTAATGGGTTTGACTTTGTGGGAGGGGGGGCGATCAATGGTGCTTAAATCCACACGGGCAAGATTTTTAACTTGCTGTAAAAACGCAACCAAGGCTTGGATGTGTTTAGGTGAATCATTGACACCTTGCACCACCAACACCTCAGCAACTAGCATGCCTGTATACTGGGTAGCAAAATCTAAAATGCCCTCTAGGATAGACTCTAAACAGAGATTTTTACTGGGCTGATCGACTTTTTTAAACACTTTAGGCAGGGTGGCATCTAAGGAAAATTTGACAATATCATAATGGCATAACGCCTCTTGCACTTGGGGATCGCCCAATAACGATCCATTGCTCAAAATCAAGGTTTGGGTATGTGGGGGGGTTAGAGGCTTGAGGGCATGGATTAATTCTAAAAGATGGGGGTAAAGGGTGGGTTCGCCATTGGCGGTTGTGGTGAGCACATCTAAACGCACGGGGCAATTTGCCAATGCCTCTTGCACGGCTTGGATAAGGCTCTCTAAGGGTAAAATGGTGTGCATGCGCTCAAGAGGCTTGGCTTTAACCAGCTCGCAATAAATGCAATCAAAATTGCATTGCTTGCTCTCCCCTGAAAGATCAATCCCTAGCGACCAGCCAAAGCGGCGCGAACGCAGAGGTCCAAAGACAAGGGGGGCTTTAGACATCAGCCAACCTTGTAAAAGCGCACTTCAAGCACGCCCACACGCTAGGTTTCCTCTTATAGGCTTTAAACACCAGCACATACCCACACTCGGGGCATTTTTGATCGCTGGGCGGGTAATTGGAAATGAATTGGCATTGGGGGTAATTAGCACACCCATAGAACAACCCCCGCCTGCCTCTTTTTTCCACAACATGCCCGCCACACTCAGGGCACACACCAGCCACTTTTTCTTCTTTGAGCTGGGGGGCTTTGGAGCGGATATTTTTGCATTGTGGATACCCACTGCATGCCACAAACTCCCCAAATCTGCCTTTTTTAAGCACCATGGGTTTCCCGCATTTCTCGCATGGTTCTAGGGGGGTTGGGGTTTGCTCGCTGGGGGGTTTGACAAATTTGCATTTAGGATACCCACTGCATGCCACAAACTCCCCAAATCTGCCCTTGCGTTGGACCAATTCTAAACCACACTCCGGGCAAAATTCCCCAGTTGGCACGCTGCTTTTTTGGGAGGCAATTTGGGCTTTTCCTGCCTCAATTTTGTCCATAAAGGGGGTGTAAAAATCAAAGAGCACTTGTTGCCATGAGGCTTTGCTACTAGCAATGGCATCTAATTTATCCTCTAGCCCTGCGCTAAAAGCCGCATCCACAATCTCACTAAAATGTTTTTCTAAAATCCCAATCACCACAAAGGCATCTTCTGTAGGCACGAGTTGTTTATTTTCTAACTTGACATAGGAACGATTAGCCAGTAGGGCAATGGTGGGCGCATAAGTGCTGGGCCGCCCAATGCCCAAACTCTCTAGGGTCTTGATCAAAGAGGCCTCAGAATAACGCGTGGGGGGCTCTGTGGAGCATTTTTTAGCCTCTAGCTTATCTAAACGCACACTCTGATCTTTTTGCAGGGCAGGTAAAAGTTTATCGCGATCGCACTCGCCTAAAACCCGATGGTAGCCATCAAAAATCAATTTGCGCCCGCTGGCTTTGAAAGTGCCATCCGCACAACTTAAGCGCAGAGTTTGGTTTTCAAAGAGGGCATCGGTCATTTGGGAAGCCAAAAAGCGGTTATAGATCAAGGTATAAAGTCGGTATTCCTCAGGCTTGAGATAATCCTTAGCGATGGTGGGTGTGAAGTTTAGATTGGTCGGGCGGATGGCTTCATGGGCTTCTTGGGCGGCTTTGTTTTTGGCGGTGTAGGTTTTGGGTTTATTAGGCAAATAGGGCGCGCCATAAGTGGTGCTAATAAAATCCCGGGCTGCCTTGATCGCTTCTTTGGCGACATTCAGGCTATCAGTACGCATATAGGTGATAACCCCGCTCATCCCCTCAGGAGTCGCCACGCCCTCATAGAGTCTTTGGGCGATACCCATAGTCTTAGAGGGACCATAGCCTAGATGGGTCGAGGCACTTTGTTGCAAGGTGGAGGTCATAAAGGGGGGTGGGGAGGGGCTGGTTTTATTTTTATGGGTGATCTCTTGGACTTGGTAGGTCTGGGCGCGCAGGTGTGCGACCATTTTGAGCGCATCGGGTGCATCTGTAAGACTTTGTTTTTTGATTTTCTCCCCCAAGTAACTCTCCAAGCTTGCCTCAATGCAACCCTCAAAGATGCCCTCAATGTTATAATAAATTAAGGGCTTGAAAGCCTGAATCTCCCTTTCGCGATCCACCACGATTTTAAGCGCGGCACTTTGCACCCGCCCAGCACTCATGCCCTTAGCAATTTTGCTAGCCAGTAAAGAGCTCAAACTAAAGCCCACAATGCGATCGAGCAAACGCCTCGCTAATTGGGCGTTGATTTTATAGACATCAAGGGTCTTGGGGTGTTTGAGGGCATGCAAAATGGCGGATTTGGTGATCTCATGGAAGACAATGCGGGGGAAGTGGAAAATGGGATTACTGGAGGGGGCGTGGTTGGTTTGTTGTTCCAAATCTAGGGTTTCTTGCAAGATCTGATTAGCACTCATCTTTTTTGTCTGTGAGGTGCGTTGGTTTTCCTTGATAAGATAGGCAATGTGGTAACCAATGGCTTCCCCCTCGCGATCCTCATCGGTGGCGATGTAAATTTGGCTAGCACTCTTGGCGAGGCTTAAAATTTGTTCCACAATGTCCTCATGGTCTTTATCCACAATGTATTTGGGGATAAACTTATCCTCTTGGATGCGAATCCCCATGGCGTATTTACTCAAATCCCGCACATGCCCTTTAGAGGCAATGACTTGGTAATTTTGATCCAAAAAATTGGCAATGGTCTTGGCTTTTGTGGGCGATTCCACAATGATAAGCTTTTTTGGGTTGGCTTTCATCTCACACTCTGTTTTGGTTTTTAGAACATTATAAACTATTTTTGTGGGTGTTGCGTTACTTTTCAAAGTTATTGTCTAAAAACATGGAATAGCTCTTGCTTTTGTGTGGGTATCACATTAGCAAAGGATGCAAAGATGAGTTTTCGGATCAATACCAATGTTGCGGCTTTAAACGCACACACAATCGGCGTGCGTAACAATCGGGACCTTGCTAGCTCTTTAGAAAAATTAAGCTCAGGGTTGCGAATCAATAAAGCCGCTGATGATGCTTCAGGGATGGCAATTGCAGATAGTTTGAGAAGCCAAAGCGCAAGTTTAGGGCAGGCAATCAAAAATGCCAACGATGCGATCGGGATCGTCCAAACTGCGGATAAGGCGATGGATGAGCAAATCAAAATCCTAGACACGGTGAAAACAAAAGCCGTGCAAGCCGCTCAAGATGGGCAGACTGCAGAGACCAGAAGAGCTTTGCAGAGCGATATTTTACGGCTTTTAGAAGAGCTAGACAATATCGCCAACACCACGAGCTTTAACGGACAGCAGTTGTTGGCGGGTAGTTTCTCTAATAAAGAGTTCCAAATAGGCGCTTATTCTAACACCACCATCAAAGCATCCATAGGCCCTACAGGAACAGACAAGATCGGGCATGTGCGCTTTGAGACCTCTGGAATGGATCGTGCGGGTATGCAAGTGAGTGCGGGGGCGAATAACTTAAAAGAAGTTACGCTCAACTTCAAGCTAGCCAACTCAGTCAATGATTTTAAATTGGAATCGGTTAAGATTTCCACCAGTGCGGGCACGGGCTTAGGGGCGTTAGTGGAGGTGATCAATAAAAATTCCAACACCTTAGGCTTACGCGCCACAGCGACGGTTATGGGGACTGGGGGTAAGCCCGTGCAATCAGGCACCATCAATGGATTGACTATCAATGGTGTTTTGATCGGGAACATCAATGATGTCAAACGCAACGACCGCGATGGGCGGCTCATTAATGCGATCAACTCGGTTAGGGAACGCACGGGCGTAGAGGCTTATATTGACATCTCTGGGCGTTTGAATTTAAAAAGCACCGATGGGCGTGCGATCTCTGTGCATGCGGATGGGAAAAGCGGGGCTGTGCTTGGGGGCGGTAACTTTGTCGGTGTCTCAGGTAAAAGCCATGCAATCGTAGGGCGTTTGACTTTTGTCAAGCAAGATGCACGCGACATCACCGTGAGCGGGATCAACTATAGCCATATTGGCTTGCACTCCTCACAAGGGGTGGCTGAATACACGGTGAATTTGCGTTCAGTCAGAGGCGTATTTGATGCCAATGTCGCTAGTGCCAGCGGGGGCAATGCCAATGCCACGCAAGCAGGACTCAACTTTAAGGGTATTGGGGCGGGGGTAACCAGCCTTAGAGGGGCGATGGTGGTGATGGATATGGCAGAGAGTGCGCGTGTCCAGCTAGATAAAATCCGCTCCGATCTAGGTTCTGTGCAGATGGAGTTAGTAACCACCATCAACAACATCTCTGTAACGCAGGTGAATGTGAAGGCGGCCGAATCGCAAATTAGAGATGTGGATTTTGCCCAAGAGAGTGCGAGCTTCTCTAAATACAACATCTTGGCACAGAGTGGGAGCTTTGCGATGGCACAAGCCAATGCGGTCCAGCAAAATGTCTTGCGACTCTTGCAGTAGGGGGAATTGGGGCTTTGTTGCTTAATGCACGACATCTATGAAAAGAATTTAGCCGTGTTGGCCACTAAGGACCCCTTATTAGCCCTGCAACTCTCCCAAGTTAAAAGCAATCTCAAATATGAAGTCTTCATGCAAAAGGACGACTTCAACATCATTGACATCACCACCAACACCCCTCTTTTCCACCACAAACCCCTAGAGGAAAATCTCCAACGCTTGAAGGAATTAAGCCCCTATATTTACACGCCCTATTTGTATTTTTATGGTGCGGGGAATGGCATGCTCTATCGCTTGCTCTTAGGGCATTCCCAAATCCAGCGAATCGTGGTGATCGAGCCTGAAGTTGAAATTTTATTCATTGTCTTTAACTTGTTAGATTTTAGCGAGGAAATCCAAAGCGATCGGCTGATCTTTTTGCTAGCCAGTGCGTGTTCTTATCAAATGCTCTCCTCTCTTTTTGACACAGACAAAAAGGCGCGCATCTATGCCAAAGTCTATGAGCTCATCATTTTTAACCATTACTACGATCGCTACCACGAGCAAATCCAGCAAATCAATCAAGATTTGATCAAGGCGATTGAAAATGCCGTTATCAGCGTGGGCAATGATGCCAGAGATGCCATCATGGGGATCAAACACCATGTCCAAAACCTCCCCTATTTGGTGCAAACCCCCACGCTTTTAAACTTGGTTGATGCCCTCAAAAAGCGCAACGCCCTTTATAACACCGCCATTATTGTCTCTACTGGACCTAGTCTTAATAAGCAATTACCCCTTTTAAAGCAAATCGCCCCCTATGCCACCCTTTTTTGCATCGATGCCTCTTTTCCTATTTTATATGCTTATGGAATTAAGCCCGACATTGTGCTTTCTTTAGAGCGCGTGGAAGCTACGGCTAAATTCTATGAGGACACCCCCAAACTTGCCCAAGAGGGCGTGATCTTTGCGATCACCTCCATTGTGCATGCCCGTTTGCGTGAGGCGATTAGGCATGGCGTGCTACAATTTAGCTTACGCCCCTTTGGCTACACCAGTGTTTTTGGCTTGCATGAATATGGTTATTTGGGTATTGGTATGAGTGCGGCGAATATGGCTTATGAACTCATTGTGCATGCCCGCTTTGCCCGTTGCATTTTTATCGGTCAAGATTTGAGCTTTGCGCCCAGTGGGGATAGCCACGCACAAGGGGCTTTATATGGGGCTGATGAGATTGCCCCCAAGCAAGAGGGGGAAAAGATTTTCATTGAGGGCTATGGGGGGGAGGGGCAGGTGGAGAGCACACGGATTTGGAAACTCTTTTTAGATTTTTTTGAAAAGGACATTTACCACACGCCCTATGATTTGGAGGTGATCAACGCCACAGAGGGCGGGGCGCGCATACAAGGCACTTTAGAACTCCCCTTTGTAGAATGTTGTGAAATGATCCGCAACGACCTACCCGCCTTAACGCCCAAAACACCCCTCAAACTCACACCCCCCACACCCAAGCAAAGCGCGCATTTTTTAGCCAGTGCTAAGAAAACCTGCCAAGACATCATCGCTTATTCCAAAGAGTGCAAGGAAAAGATTGAGGGCTTGTTTTTAGAAGTGGCGGGGTTTTTAGAGGAGATTGAAGCCTTGAATGCCCAAAAACAGCTAGAACGCTTGGAGCTCAAAAGATTAGAGGAATTGAGCACGCAGATCGACTCGATCAAGACTTTATTTGAGGAGATCAAATTTAGTTATTGTTTTAATGATGCGATTCAGTCCTATATTTTCCACCAAGAATTAGACATCGCCAAGATTGTGAGCAAAGCCACTTTTAACCAAGATGCGCTCAAAGCCAAACAATTAGAATGGATTTACGCCCACAAGTATTGGCTCTTTAGTCTTGCTGGGGGGATCACTTGCGTGATGGAAGTCATTGAACAAGCCTTGCAAACTTGGGGAGAAGATTAGCACATTGTTTGGGATCCCCAAGCCCTAATGCGTATACCCCATTGGCACAATCTCATTCTCTTCTGAGAGTCGCTTATGCTTTCCTAGTTTGGCGGTATCTAGCTCCTTGATCGCTTGCTTGAGGTCTTTTAAAAACAAGGACATTTGTTCCATGCTCTGATCGGCGCGCACGACAATGCGCATCACGGAGACATTTTGGAAGTTGGCAGGGAGCGGATAAGCGGGCACCTGCCAGCCATTAAAACGCAGACGATCGGCTAAATCGTAAAGATCCCATTGTTTTTCTTGTTGCGCTTGTGCATTCATCGCCCAGCAAATAATAGGGATATTTTCACCCTCATTGATCATCTCAAAAAGCCCCAAGGCTTTAATGCCCCTTGCCAAGAAAAGCCCTACATCGCGGGTTTTTGCATGCACGGCTCTATAACCCTCAAAGCCCCAACGCACAAAGCAATAATACTGCGCCCAAATTTGCGAGCCAGATCGGGAAAAATTGATTTGAAAAGTGGGCTCAAAATCTCCTAGATACGCCACCTTAAAGATCAATTCATCGGGCAAGAATTGCTTATCGCGCCACATCACCCAACCAATCCCCGGATAAATCAAACCATATTTATGTCCAGAAGTGGAGATAGAGACGACATTTTTAAGGCGAAAATCCCACGCTAGATTCGGCTCCATAAAGGGCAGATACAGCCCACCAGAGGCGGCATCAACATGGATGGACACGCTGATTTTAGCCTGCCGGTTGTATTGGCTTAATAGCTTATCTAAGGTTACGATGTCATCAAACGCTCCCGTATAAGTGATTCCCATAATGGGCACGATCCCAATCGTATAATCATCACAAAGATCAATGGCTTTTTGTGCATTCAAAGTCAGATCGTGCCAATCGCTTAAGGGCACTTCGCGTAATTCCACATCCCAATAAACGCAGAACTTTTCCCACACCACTTGGTAGCCTGAGCTGACAATGAGATTGGGTTTTTTGGCGTTGGTGTCGATGCCTAGAGCTTGTGCGCGTTTGCGCCATCTAAATTTCATCGCCATCCCGCCTAGCATACAGGCTTCTGAGGAGCCCACCGTGGAAGTGCCCAAATAATCCTCTGTAGGGTTGGCATTCCAAAGATTGGCGATGATATTCACACATCGTTTTTCAATCTCGGTGGTTTGCGGGTATTCGGATTTATCAATGGCATTAGTCGCCATGGAATCGAGCATGATTTTTCTAGCTTCCTCCTCCATGTAGGTTTGCACAAAGGTGCAAAGATTGTAGCGCGGGTTGCCATCATGCATCATCTCATCAGAGACCAACTGATAAGCGATGCGTGGGTCCATCATCTTTTGCCCTATCTTTTCGCGGGGCAATAAAACATCGCTCTCCGCGCTGCCAAAAATGGGTGTGGAAGAAGTGTCCGCTTTGAAAACGAATTTTTCCTCATCTCTTTCGATGTGGCTTTTTTTGTGTAACATGAGAAGTCTCCTATTTTCTTTAGGTATATTTTAAACTGGGAGCTTTTTCCAAGCCTGATTGATAATAGCCGTTTTTGGTTTTTAAACCTTAAACACGCTTAAAAAGTCATTGAGATCGAGGGTTTGCTGGTTGAGTTCGTTAGAGGATTTTTGCATCGAATCGTTGATCTTTAATAAATCCTGCACACAGGCGGCGATCTTCTCTCCATTTTCAAGAACACTTGTGGTGTGCGCATTGATTTTGTGGATATTATTAAGATTGATCAAAGATTGATCCACCGCGCTCACAATCACGCTAGAAAGATGGTTCATGTGGTTTTGCATTTGGCTTGAGTGTTGGGCTAGAACCTGCATTAATTGCAGATTGTCCTTTCTCTCTTGGTTCATCTTGGCAATGGATTTTAAAATGTGCTTGATAATGGCTTCACTCTCTGTAATATTGCCCTGAGTCCTCTCGGCTAATTTGCGGACCTCATCAGCCACCACCGCAAAGCCCCGCCCGTGCTCGCCCGCGCGTGCGGCTTCTATGGCGGCATTGAGGGCTAATAAATTAGTTTGATCGGCAATCTCGGTGATGGCATCCAGCACACTTTGGATATTCTGTGCCTCTGTGGATAAAGATTGCATCTCTAGGGCATCATTTTCTTCATTGGCTTTATTACGTTGGACATGCTCATCAATCACGCCCACCGCTGCCTTAGTCTCAGACACATTTTTGAGCACGCCCTCTAAAAGCTCTCGGGTAGAAAGGGACACCGCCATGCTCTCATCGAGGATTTGACGGCTAGAGTGGCTTAAATCCGTGTTGCTATGGCTAATTTGTTCGATCTGCTTGGAATTGGAGTTTAAATCCGTAGAAATGGCGCTTAAAGACTTGGAGATCGCCGTGTTGTTCTGCACTTCCTTAAAGATTTTTTGCAAGGTGTTGCGCATGTATTCAATGAAGACATTCACCGATTTGGTCATCAAACCTATTTCATCATGGGTAGCAATGCTGATCTTATCGGTGAAAGTTTTATGATCCACAATGTGTTGTAATGCCTTGTTGATCTTTTGCAATCTCTTAAAAATATTGCGCACCACTAAGAGGGATAAAATTGTCGTAACAATGATGAGCAACACTTCACAGATTACCAAGAATACAAAATAATGGGTGTTCTTGCCAATCTCTGCCTCAGTGAGATTTGTGATGTTGGTGCTGATTGTATCCTCGACTTGTTTGAGCAAATTGATTTTTTTGGTGATGGTTGCAAACCAGATTGTGGGCTTGATGCCAAAATGGCCCTCAAGATATTTTTGAATCAGTGTTTGGCGCATCGCCTCCACATCTTTAAAGCTTGAATCCTCTGAGACTTGGTTAAAAAACGCCACACTTTTAGCATCCCCAAAGGAGAGAAAATATTTTGTAAAAACCTCTTGTTGTGCCACTAGGGCGATGAATTTAGCATAATTGGGATCGGCTGGGGCATTGGCAATGAAGATTCGATTGGCTGTAGCCCTCTCTAGCCCAGACATCTCTTTAGCATACAGAAAGCTGATATAGCCCATCATTTTATCCGCAATGCGGGGGTTGTGGATGATGTTGATGGATTCTAGCACGCTATCTAAAAAAAGATCGATGCTTTGCGTGAAGTAGGCGATCGTGCTATCCACAAGTGCCTTTTTGTTCTCAGATTCCATCGCATTGCGGACTTGGGGCAATTTGTCTAAAAAATGCAACTCTTTTTGCAAGGTCTGCATATATGCAACATCCAAACCCGAAGCGGAATTGAGGAACTTTTTAAGTTGCTCTAAGCGCGTATCGGTGTATCGCCTTTGCTCTTGGAGTTCCTTAGCAAATTGCACGCCACCACTAGAGAGGAAACCCGCGCTCATCCCGCGTTCTTTTTGCATTTCATGTACGAGCGCAGAGAGGTATTTGGACACCTCAACTTGGCGTGCCAAGTCCTTATTACGCGCCAAAGAGCCATAAGTGTCATATAACTGCCACAACATAAAGGACAATAGGGCTATCATCGGGATAGAAATGATCAATATGATCTTGCTTTGTAACTTCAAACCATTAAACGGACCCAACAAAGACTCCCGAAAAGATGCTTGTTATTGACAATCCCCTTAGCAACCCCGTCTATATCACCCAACATTCTTTGAAAATTCTAGCATATTTCACCCAAACAAGGTTTAATATGTTGGCACAATTCTACCAACATTTTGTCTCTAGGTTTTTTCTATTTGTATCAAAGGGGATTATATGCGACTCACCAATGTGCTTTTTGGGGTTTGGAGTATTTGAATTGGCATGGGAGACTTTTTAGGCGTGCAAAAGTCTAGTCAGATCATTAAAAAGTCCAATAGCCATGAGAGCGATTAAAATCCCTAGACCGAATATATTGAGGGTTTGGATACTCTTAAGACTGATCTTTTTGCGTGCTAAACTTTCATAGAGAACAAATAAAATCTGCCCGCCATCGAGCATGGGGATGGGTAAAAGATTGAGGATACCTAAGTTAATTGAAATAAAAGCCACACTCAAAAACAAAATGCTTAAATCGCTTTGTTGTGCCATAAAATCCACAATACCCACCACAGAGCTAAGCTCTGAGACACCCACCACGCCCACAATTAATTTTTCTAAGCCTTGGAGCACAAGGCTTACCATGCCCACTAACTGCGCCCCAGCGTGCTTAAAAGCCTCTAGCACACCATAGTGCAACACCACAAAGGCTTGAGCGGGGGCGATCCCAATGGCTTTTGTTAAAATGCGTTCATGGAAAATATTGGTGCGCTCTTGAGTGGTGGGTGTGATGGGGAGGGTTAGGGTTTGTGCGCCCCGTTTCAGGGTTACTTGCAAAGTGCCTTGGGATTTTTGGATAGCCTTTGTGAGGGTTTGCCAATCAACAATGGGGTTGTCATTGATGGCTAAGATGTGATCTTGGGCTTGCAATCCAGCTTGCATAGCGGGCATATTGGGCATGACAGATCCCACGATGGGGGCTAGACTCTTTTGCCCGATTAAATTTAAGCCTGAGTAAATCCCAAAAGCCAACAAGAGATTAAAGAGGGGTCCTGCCATCAAAATAGCGATTTTTTGGAGAGGGTTTTTAGAGGCATAGCTATCTAGTTCTAAAGAGGGGTTTTCAAAGTCCTGCCCTTTGAGTTTGACATACCCCCCCAAGGGAATGAGTGAGAGGGCGTATTGGGTTTTGCCATGTGTTTTAGCCCAAATCTTGCGCCCAAAGCCAATGCTAAAGACCTCCACATGCACCCCACATGCGCGCGCCACCAAAAAATGCCCCAATTCATGGAAAAAAATCAAAAAACCCAGAGCCACCAAAGAAAATAATAAACTCATGAATCCCGCACCATTTGGTAATATTTGATTACATAATCCATGCCGGAATAGAGGGTTGCAAACACCGCTAGGGCGACCAAATAATGCCCCACCACCACGCCATCTATGTGCCAATCGGCTAGCAAAGAGCTGATCGCACAGATTTGTAAAAATGTTTTGTACTTGCCTAAGCGACTCACGGCAATGTGCTTACCCATATTGGAGACAGAAACACGCAAACCAGCGATGAAAAATTCGCGCCCCAAAATCACAAAGGGCACCCATGGGTTAATGCGGTTCCAATAGAGCAAACCTAAGAAAGCGGCTAGGATCAAAATCTTATCGGCTAGGGGGTCAAAGATTTCGCCAAAAAGGGTTTTGAGCTGGTAATTGCGGGCAATGTAGCCATCTAAAAAATCTGTAAGCGCAGCGAGTAAAAAAATCAAGGTCGCCATGGAATTCAAAGTTGTCTGGGACACTTTAAAAAAATGAGGGGCATGCACAATAAAAAAAAGCAAAAAGATAGCCAAAACAATGCGTAAAAGGGTGAGGATATTAGGGATGTGTCGGATACATTTGCCTAACATGGTTTTTAAGGTGTGGAAATTTGTTTGAGTCTAACAAAACCCAAAAAGATCATGCCCCAACCAACCACCATACTCACAACAAGCAAAATACCCCAATTGGCAACAAGAGCGGGTCCCAAATTGGCTAGGAGGAATAACAACCCCAAAGCCCCCCCGATGAGTAACACGCCCCGTTTAAAGGCGCGATCTTGGGTTACACGGCTCAATTCATCAAAGAGGCGGTAGCTGTAGTAGAGGTATAAAAGAAAAGTGATGGATTTGACATGGAGCATTTGATCCAAGCTGGCTTTGGGGAAAAGCATTAGGGCTAACAAGGAGAGAATCGCATCGGCAATGTAGGGGAAGGCGATACAGCGGAAGATCAATAAATTACGGCTCACTTTGGCTAGTTTATAATAACCCATAACTTGGAACACAAACACCGCCAACATACAAAGCAACAACACACCCATCAGAGGGGAGGTAAAAAACCCGCTCAAGCGTTCTGCATGCCCCCCGCTTTTTTGCAACCACGCACCCAAACCAAAGAACGCCCCTAAGGTGGTGAGAGCTAATAGAACATGGGCAACTAAGATTGTCCTGCGGGCAGTCTGCAAATCCTTATTCTCTTGGATATGGATGGTCATGGCAAAAGCAGGGGAATCTTATTTAAAAGTCGTGCCACCATCAACCACGATGGTTTGCCCGGTTAGCCATGCGCTCTGGGCTGGATCGCATAGGAAATAGACTGCCCCGGCTAGGTCGGTGGGGTTGCCCATGCGTTTTAAGGGGGATTGTTCCTCAACTTTTTGCTTAATCTCAGCGTAATCGGGGAAGGCTTTGAGCGCATCGGTGTCAATAGGTCCCCCACTCACGGCATTGACGCGAATCCCAAACTCGCCTAAATCCACTGCGGCGTATTTGACCATCGTTTCAACCGCATTTTTAGAGTTGCCATGCCCAGCGTAATTGGGCATATAAACTAGGTTGCCTGTAGAACTCAAGGACACAATCGCGCCCCCACCCACAAGTTTCATGCGTTTGGCTGCCTCTTGTGCGCCCACCACAAAGGCTAGCACCGTGGCGGTGTAGATGTTGTTTAGACCCTTAGGTTTAAGACGCATAAAGGGAGCAAACCCACCCACCACAGATCGCCCATAGATGATCGCATTGGACACGAAAAAATCCACCCGTTCAAAGTCGGTGTCAATTTGCTTGAAAAGCTCCACATATTGCTCGGGCTCTAAAATATCCAAATGATAGGGTTTGGCTTTGATTTTGTAGAGCTCTTGCACTTCGGTGGCGATCCGCTGGGCTTCCTCTTGGTTCTTGTTGTAGGTGAAAGCCACATTCACGCCATTTTGGGCAAAGCGGTATAAAATCGCCTTGCCAATGCCCCGAGTCGCTCCACTCACCACTAGGGTTTTACCCCGCATGCCCATCTCATTCATTTCAATACCTCATACTTCTCTAAAATGGTTTCTAAATACTGCATGTGCGTAGCACTGGGTGCTACTAGCGGGAGTCGATAAGTCAAGTTTTGGATCAAGCCCGCCATGTGCATCAAAGCTTTAACCGGAATCGGATTAGTTTCACAAAAAAGAGCCGTGTTGATCTCATAGAGTCCGTTCTGAATCCTCTTGGAGGTATCCCAATCCTTTTTTAAGCACGCCTGCACCATGCTAGCAATTTTATCCGGGAGCAAGTTCCCCGTAACCGAGATCACCCCCACCCCACCATAAGCCATAATAGCATGATTGAGTTTATCCTCACCGCTGTAAATTTGCATAGCCGGGGCAAAGTGTGCTAAATCCACCAGTCTTTGCATTTGCCCGGAAGCCTCTTTGATCCCGATGATATTCTCCACATCTTGGAACAAACGCACCGCAGTAGAAACCTCGATTTGCACGCCCGTGCGCCCGGGCACATCATAGAGAATCAACGGAATTTCCACAGATTGGGCGATACTCTTGTAATGTTGGTAAAGCCCCTCTTGAGTGGGGCGGTTATAATAGGGACTCACGCATAAAACCCCATCAGCCCCGCATTTTTGGGCAAACTTGGCAAGCATGATCGACTCGCTGGTGGCATTGCTCCCCACGCCCGCTAAGACCTTAACGCCCTTGGGTTTGCACACCTCTAGGGCGATCTCAATGCAACGCATGTGCTCTTGGTGGGTGAGCGTGGCTGATTCGCCTGTGGTGCCAGTAGGCACGCAAGCATCCATGCCTAGCCTAATTTGGCGCTCAATCAATGAGGCATAGGCACTCTCATCGACCTCCAAATTTTCTTTAAAGGGTGTGATTAGGGCACTGAGGGCATGCATGGGCACTTCTTAGGGTTTGAGTGTAACAACGCTGTAAGCTTCATCGCGAAAATATTCATTAGCCACGCGCACAATGTCTTTGATCTCTAGGGCGTTGAACTCCTCTTGGTATTGCGCCATGTCCTTGATGTCTCCTTGTGTCAAGTATTCGGCAAACATTTCAGCCACATCCGAGGAATCCTCCAAGCTAGCGATAAAATCCGCGCGGTTATTCACCTTGACCTTGTCTAGCTGTTGTTGGGTGATGCCCCCTTTTTTGATGTTGTCGATAATGGCTAAGATTTCTTTGCGGATTTGGGAGGCTTCCACATGCTGGTTAGCCCCCGCCACAAATAAAAACACGCTGGCATCTTTAAGTTCCATATTTTGGGCAAACACCTGAGAGGCTAGGCGTTTTTGATCCACCAAGTCTTTTTTTAACAAACTGCTATCCCCCTCGCTGAGTAACTTAGCCAATGCGTTTAAAGCGACCTGATCTTTGTGTAAAAAGGGCGGGACTTTCCAGCCAAGGGCGATCCACTCTAAAGACAAATCTTTTTTGTGGATCACGGTCTCACGCAAACCATTTTGGATGGGCTCTTGGGTGTAGACTTTGGGGATGGTGGTCGTGGTCTTATTTTTGATGGGACCAAAATATTTTTTAGCTTGATCAAAAACTTGTTTATAGTCTAAATCCCCCACCACGAGCAAAATCGCATTCTTGGGCTGGTAATACAGAGAATGAAACGCCCGAATGTCCTCAATATTCCAGTTTTTAATATCCTCCATAAAGCCAATGGGTGTCCAATGGTAGGGGTGGTAGACAAAGGCGGTATTAAAAAAGCGGAAGTAGAGATAGCCTAGTGGGGAATTGTCCGTGCGCCATAATCTCTCCTCTGCCACAACCTGCCTTTCGGGCAAAAACTCATCTTCTTTAAGTTGCAAAGAACCCATCATTTCAGCAAACAATTCCAAAGATTTTTCTAAATTCTCATTGCTGGCTTTAATGAAGTAGCGGGTGTAATCAAAGCTAGTAGAAGCATTACTCACCCCTCCAAAACCCTTCACAATGGCATCAAACTCGCCCTCTTTTAAATGCTTGGTGCTTTTAAAATTCATGTGCTCCAGCATGTGGGCGATTCCACTCTTGCCCATTCTTTCATTGCGTGAGCCCACTTTGTAAAGGACATTCACCTCAATCACCCCGCTTTTATTTTTCAGGGGCACTGCCACGACTTGCAAGCCATTGTCTAAAGTTGTGGTGTAGTGTGGTGGTAAATAATTGTGGTGCTCTTGTTTTTGTGTTGCTTCTGCTTGCATGGTAACTCCTGCTAGTAAGATTAAAATCTGCCCCAAAAAAATCTTCAATCTCTCTGTCTTACCCATGATCGACCCCGATAGCTTCTTGAATAGAGCGCAAACCATCTCTTTGGAGTAATTTTACTATATCTTGCTTGATTTGTCTACAGATTAGCGGTCCTTGATAAATAAAAGCACTGAAGATTTGCACAAAATGCGCCCCCATTTTGATCCGCTCATAGACTTGCTCAGCATTACTAATCCCCCCCACAGACACCAAGATCGCGCGCCCAAAAAACGCCTTAGCAATCTCTTTAAACACCACTCTAGCCTTGGCCTCTAAAACACGCCCGCTAATCCCCCCAAAGTTTTTAGCCCCGGGTAATAGGCTGTAATCGGTGGTGGTGTTGGTGGCGATGATCCCATGCGCGCCCTTGTCTAGGGCAATTTGGCAGATCGCTAAAAGCGCATCTAGGGGCATATCAGGGGCAACTTTTAAAAATAAGGGCTTGTGGGTGTGCTCTTTTGCCATGCTAAAAAGTTCGCCCACAAAGCTTTCATTTTGCAAATCCCTTAAGTTTTTGGTGTTGGGCGAGGAGAGATTGAACACATAGTAATCCCCCACGCCCAAACTGGCTTGCAAGCCTTGTTGGTAATCCTCTAGGGCGCGCTCTAGGGGTGTGTTTTTATTCTTGCCCAAATTGATCCCCACGATACTTTTTAAGGGCTTAATGCGTTCCAAACGGGATACAAGGGGCATAATGCCTTGGTTGTTAAAACCCATCGCATTTTGCAAACTCTCTTGTTTAGCAAATCTAAAAAGTCTGGGCTTGGGGTTGCCAAATTGCCCCTTTGGGGTAATACTGCCCACCTCAATACCCCCAAAGCCCAACACATCTAAACCTGCTAGCATGCGCGCGTCTTTATCAAAACCAGCTGCTAAACCGATGGGGTTGGGCAGTTTTAAGCCCAAAAAGTTA
The DNA here is from genome assembly GCF_900196775.1 of Helicobacter bizzozeronii. NCBI lineage: Bacteria > Pseudomonadati > Campylobacterota > Epsilonproteobacteria > Campylobacterales > Helicobacteraceae > Helicobacter > Helicobacter bizzozeronii. The sequence continues at coordinate 1,758 of NZ_FZLB01000022.1, read as the reverse complement.
GTTTCTAACAAGGGGCTTTCAAAACGCTTTAAAAGCCAAGGGCATGCCCCCAAGAGGCGTAAGGCTTGGGTGGCTAGGGCGTGTGCGCGCTCGGGTTCTAGGCAAAAAAGTGCCTTTTTAAGTGAGGGGTAGTTAAACATGCTCTTCTACTTCTTGCTCATAAAAGGCTTGGGCGTTAAAAGACTCGCCCACACTGGGCATTTTGCTATAAGACCCATCGGGGTTGAGTTCATAGGCTTTGACATTGTCTTTAAGCTGGATGTGCAAGATTCGCATCAGTTTCTGTTGGATCGCCTTAGAAGTGGCGGGCACGAGCAATTCGACCCGCTTTTCTAGGTTTCTGGGCATCATATCCGCACTGGAAAAATACACCTTAGCCCGATCGTGGGCAAAATAATAGATCCTAGCATGCTCTAAATACTTACCCACAATGGAGAAAACACGGATATTTTCACTCAAACCTTTAACCTGTGGGCGTAGGCAACAAATCCCCCGAATGATGAGATCGATTTTAACCCCCGCACATGAGGCTTCATACAAGCACTTAATGATGGTGGGATCGACTAGGGCATTAGCCTTAAAAATGATGCGCCCCCTTTGTTTGAAACGCATTTCCTCAGCGATCATCGCCATGATTTTGGGCTTGATCTGCATGGGTGCCATGTAGAGGGTTTTAAGCCCGATTTCAGCCGCCACGCCCGTGCTCAAGGAGTGGAAAAGCTTTAAAATATCATAGGCAATTTGTTTGTTGGAGGTGAGCAGGCTCAAATCGGTATAGACCTTTGCTGAGGCGGTGTTGTAATTGCCCGTGCTCAAATGCACATATTCTTTAAGCTGTGTCCCCATAGCGCGCACCACAATGGCTAATTTGGCATGCACCTTGAGTCTAGGCACACCATAGATCACATGCGCTCCGGCATTTTCTAGGGCTTGTGCCCAGTGCAAATTATTTTCCTCATCAAAGCGGGCTTTGAGTTCGACCAACACGCTAATTTGTTTGGTGTGGGCAGCCTCTGTTAGGGCTTTGACAATGGGCGACTTTTTGCCCACTCGATACAAAGTCATGCGGATCGCCACGACATCTTTATCCCTAGAGGCGTTTTCAATAAAATGCACGATGGGGTCAAAACTCTCATAAGGGTGGAATAAAAAAACATCTTGCTTGTCCAGCAACTCAAAGATGGCGGCGTTGTCTGTGAGCAAATCCATCCCACTCAGCGGGGCTAGGATTTTGGGGTAAAAAGTGGGGGATTTGAGCGCATCATAGCCTCTAAGATTGACCAACTCCCACAAAGAACCCAAATTGAGCAAAATATCGCTTTTATAAATATCCTCTGTAACCCCAAACATCTTATGCTCGATAAACTCCAGCAAATCGGCATTGCCCTCGCTCACCTCCAAACGCACCACATCGCCCCGATCCCGTGTGCGCAAACCCTCGCTGATGAGCTCAGCCAAGTCATGCCCCTCATCCTCGATAATCTCCATGTCCGCATCGCATGTAACACGGAAAACCATGCTCTCTAAAACGCTGTGTTTTTCAAAGAGCAAGGGGGCAAATTGCTTGACCACCTGTTCCACCGGCACAAAAACGCCCTTTTCTACGGGGATAAAGCGTTTTAAAAGCGCGGGGATTTTGATGATCCCATAGGCTTTATGGGCATAGCTGGTATGTTGCAAGCCCAAAATGAGCCCAAAACTCAAATTGCTCAAAAGAGGGAAGGGGCGGGCGGGGTCTAAAATGATGGGGACAACAAC
>NZ_FZLB01000083.1:0-9383 GCF_900196775.1 Helicobacter bizzozeronii | reverse complement strand
AAAAGCGATTGTAGAGCGTTTTAGAGCCTTCTAGGACTACTTGTCCTCTTAGCCCTTGCAACACCTACAACCTAAGTTGTGTAAAAACTCTAATCTCCTCCCACATTGAGATCAAATATAGTTGCCTTGCACCCATCAACACCTTCAGGTGTCATATTAAGATCTGCTTTGACAGGATGAACACTTTTGCGGCAGAGACTCAAATAGTATTGGGCTTTTTTCTGACTCTTAGGAACACCTGAACCCTGATAGTACATACTTCCCAAACTAGCATATCCAGCCCCCCAACCCATCGCACCTGCTTTTTTATAGTGCTCAATGGCTTTCCGGACATCCTTCTTAACCACTTTCCCACAGCCAGACTCATAGAGCTTGCCTAAACCCTCGTGAGCTGCAAAATCCTTTTCTTGGAGAGCTTCCTTGTAGTATTTAAGGGCTTGCTTGCAATCTGTCTCTGGATTTGTAGAAGTGTCATGGCCCCCGCTAGCTCCAATATAAGCCCAATACATCTTATTGCCTTTTTTGTAAGCTTTGCTTTCTCCTAGTTTGACCGCTTGCAAACCCGCACTAGATAAAGCCACCACCACAGCCACACGCAACACAGATCTGAAAACCATAACTTCCCCTTGTATGCTAACTAAAAGATTGGCAGTGTAGCACATTTTTGCAAATGTGCCAGTTTATGTCCTTTCACAGAACTATACTCCATAAACGCTCTACAACGCTTTTTAAACACAAAACGATGTTTAGTCCAAAGAACAAGCAGGCACACTCACCCAACAAGACAAGAGGAAGCTCAAAAGTATCCGTGAAGCAGAAAAGGCTTGTGTTAAGAAATGTAAGGGTAAAGATGACCCCCAGTTAAATCTTGTCTGTGAAGCACACTGCTTAGACTTGTTATGGAACAACTGGCCTCACTCAGTGCACAATACTAGATCGCTATGTGTGATAATTGTTTGATATACCCCACCCTCTATCTGTCGCTCTACGAGCCTCCTAGACCCCTTAAAGGATTTATACCCAAAATTTAAGCAATTCTAACAATCCAACAAACACTCAAAACTAAACATAGCGTTTCCTTGCATTCTAAGGGGTCAAATTTGCACGATATGGGGGGTGCTTTTTGGTAATTTCTTTTAATTTTATCGTTGCGTACGGTGCTTTAAAACGCTCAAAAATACAAAAATGACCATTTTTGATCCTATATCAATCTCAAATCAAGATTGTTGCTATCCACAACCAGCCACGTTTAGAAATTATAGACATAGTTGGCATAGATGGCCACATTGCGCCTAAAGGTGAGGTTTTTCCAAGTTCCCTTGTTGCCCCATGGTCCCATCTCTATGTACGTAATTTTAAAATACGGGTCGTCAATGGTGGGGATGCGCATACCCACTTCAAAGCCCTGATGTCTGGTGAAATTGGTTCTAAATCCGATATTGATAAGGAATTGCACAAATGTGGGCGAGAACGAGGCTCTGGACACATTGCCATCATTGGTGCTCGTCAAGTTACCATAATAGTCATTCATGCTAACACATTTGCCATTGCTTGTATAGATACACGCCCCACTAGCGTTTTTAGCCCCTCCCATAAACCAGCTGCTTCCCCCAATCATCAATCCTGCAAAAACACCATAGGTCTTGTGTCTTTTCTGATAGAAATTATAGAGCGCATCAGCACCCACCCCATAGAATAAGTTGCCAGAGGATTGGTTGTACCCGCCATTTTTGTTATAGTAAGTCCCACCCTGCGCGCTGAACAGGACATAGTAGCGCACGCCCCAATGTTTCTTTTTGCCAAAGAATTGTTTATAACCAGCTTGGAGATCTATCCCAAAGAGATTCCCACCGTAAGGGGCTTTGGTAGAGACTGGTATTCCATGGGGAAGTTCACTCTCTACAGCACTTTTAGCGTATGCGTAAAAGCTTGCCATATGATCGTTCTTATAGGTTTCTGCCTGTTGTAGGGTATCCCCCGATGCCACAAGAGTTGTTATATATTCTTGCTCGATTTCCTGTTGCTTCGCTTGTATCAGCTCTTGCAATGTAACCGGTTTAACTACATGTGTGTCAAAACCTGAAAAATAAGAGTACTCAAGACCGCCCTCTACAAAGAACCCATTTTTTTCCCCATTAAGAGGCACTAAAGAGAGAAAAGCCAAGATAGTTATCCACCATAGGGAATACTTAAAGCTTAAAAACTGCTTGCTAACTACCATCCTAGTCAAAGACTCCTTGCAAAAAGAGTAGAAACGACCATATCCTAGTAGAATTTTGTTTATTTTTCAAGGACTATCTCCATCATCCCCAGACCCATTAAAAATACTTAGCGGTATTAGAGAAACAATTGTGCGCATATGTGCCAAGTACTTCTAAGCCCGTGTCACAACATTAATGGCCTTAACGCCAAGTTAAAATAAATTCAAAGCAGGTAATTTGTTATTCAGGCGAGATTGTGATAATACAGTCCCATGCTCACAAGCAATGAAGTGCTTAACAAATCGTGGAAATGGAATGTATCTAGGATTTACGCACACAAAAACACCGCACACAAAAACACATTGTAGATTCGCCTCAAAGGACTTTGAGTTGCCATGCCACCTAAAGAAACAAGCAGTATCTAATCCGCCAATTTACCTATAACCCGTGCGCCTTAGCATCCATACCCTAAATTATTGTGGCTCTGAACGCTTAAAACCTCTCCACCCTCTTTTTGTGCAAGACCTACATTTTGCAGAACACACAAGCACGGCTATTATTTGGAAGCAATGGAGCAGGTAAATCCACTTTAATCGGCACACTCTTGGGTTTTCGCTTGGACTTCCACACAAAAGCTAGTCTCAATGGGATAATTTATGCCAACACCGCTCCACCCTTGCGCACTAAAATGGGCTATAGCACACCTTTTTTAAACTTCACCCCAGGACTAAAAGCCAAAGATCTTTTAGAGTTTTACAAAAATCTGTATGGCCCCTGCCCACTACAATTTTTCCCAGAGTGATTGGAGAGCTTTGGATATTTTAGAGAATAACATACACGCCACAATCGCCCAAATAGGCAAGACTAGCCCAAAAGTAGCAAGGGAATTAGAAGTCAGAGTGCAAATGGCTTTGAGTGGATTTGCTGATCTTAAAGAGGCTTTGCCTAAAGCTTTAGCACAAGCGAAAGCCATCCAAGAGCAAGAGCAAAAGGGGGATGGTGGCAAACATATTTAGACTTTAATTTTGTGCTTTTTTGGTAGAAAAATTATGGAGAATTTCCATTAAAATATTGCAAAAAATATTCAAAAATATTTTATTATTTTTGGATTTTATCCCTTAGATTTTGCAATAATGTTAATGTCAATCGTGTCTAATTTTGCATATTTTTCAAAGGCATTGAGCTACTCAGCACACCAAAAAAAACCTTAATAAATACATTGCAAAAACAAGCATAAAACTCCTATTTTATGGGCTTTTATTGCAGTCATTAAAATTATTTTTAATTTTTGTATTTTAATTATTTTATATAATTATATTAATTAAATAATTTATTAGTATTTAATATTAATAAATTAAATAATATTAATAAATATAATTATAAAATATTCATAAATTAAATTAATAATTAATTTTTAAAATAATTCTATTAATTAATTTGTGCTATAATAAACCCATCTCACAATCAAGGGAGCCAGCCATGTTTGACATCACTTCTACAGAAGACATCACCCACTATGCCTTACGCCTACAAGAGATTAAAGAAAAAATAAAACAAGCCGGTCTGTTAGAGTTGTTTGAGGAAGCCCTAGAGATTCAAGAGGGCTTTGAGCACCTTTTAGCCCTATCTAACAAAAATAAAAAAATGCTTACAACGGAGCTTAGTGGCAAAAGACCTGTAGGCAGACCTAGAAAGGTGTTACTAGGGGCTACAACAGCCATGCAAGCCAAAAAAGAAAAAAGAGATCAAGAGACCACACAGATTAACCAAGTTGCCACAGCCACACAAGAGGAAAGCACACAAGGGGAGCAAGGGGGTGCAAAGAATGAAGCCAGCCCACAAGCTCAAAGACAGACCCCACAAAGCACCCCCCAAAACACACACGCCACACAGACAGAGCAACAGCAAGGGCTAGGCATTTCTAAGCTCTCTAACCCCAAAGCACCCCAAAAGACAAGGGGCAGAAAGCCTAAGAGAGGTAGCTAGCAACCAACATCTAATACCCTAGGGGCATAGGGCTGTAGTGTGCTAAACTCCACACAAAGCCTATACAATCAACCCACAAGGAAAAAATGAAAACTGCCACAAAAACCACCCCAAAGACTCTATTTGACACCCAAGAACCCCCTTTAACCCCTACGCTCTCGCTCTTTTATATGGGAGATAAATACAAGCTCATGCCCCACTAAGACCCCTATTCCCCACCCCCATTAAAGATGCATAATTCGTAACCAACACTTCTTGGCTGGGGGCGTGTTTGTGCTTGGTTTGGTAGCTGGAATTGGCGTAGCTGTATGTCAAGGGGTGGATGTGCCACCTTTGTGCTCTGCACCATTCTAAGAGCAAACTATGCTTTGCCCCCTTATGCTCGATCACATTAGAGAGTGCAAATTGAATGCTCCTATGGCTAGCTCTCTTTAAAAAGTGCAATAAGTCCAGCTCATCACCCACAGACCATCCCCCATTTTCGTTGTAGCTCGCACAGCCCAAGAGATAGGGCGGGTCAAGATAGAGAAAATCCTTAGCACTCAAGGTGCTTAAATCCATCGCTCTAAAATCCGTGCATAAAAAAGAGTCCCCTTCTATCCTTGCTTGAAAAAGCTCTAACTTGCGTCTAAGCCTTGCATTGAAATCCCGCTTGCCTACGGGCAAATTAAAGTTCCCCTTAGCGTTAAAACGCATTTGGTTATTAAAGGCAAAGATCAACAACACCAGCAACAATAAGGGCTCTTTTCTATGGTTATAACTCTCTCTCAGCCTTAAAAACGCGGGCTTGTTGTGTGCGCTTAAACCTTTGCTAGAAGTGGTATTGTAATGGGGGTAACCATGCAGATGAGACTGACTGAGTCCATGCATGGCGATGACCTGATCGATTTGTTGCTCTAAATTGGGGGTGCTTTGGATGTATGCCAACAGCTCAATCAAGGCGGGGTTTTTATCCACGCCCACTACCCGATGTGCCCTAACATTGCTCCCCACATTAAAGCCCCCACAAAAGATGTCGTAAAAGGTGTGGATATTGGTTGGGAACTTGGGGAGTATTTGGGGCAAGAGCCGAAATTTACCCCCCGTGTAATTAAGGGGTGATTGGATCAAGCTCTGCCTTAGTCTGTGTATTTTTTAAATTAATTTTAAGTTTATGGGGATGGACAGCGCATAAAAACAGCCGTTCTTGGTGATTGGTAATGGCGGACTTACCCGCACTAAAGGGGGTGCAATCCTTGCTAAAGACAGACAATACGCCCTTTTGCCCCAAAATCTCTAAGATGTCAGCATCGCTGATCTTGGTGTTGGATCGGGGATTCGCACTATGGGTGTTGTTATAAGAAAAGAGAATATAACGGGCTTGCAAGCTGTCTATGAGCTCTTTAAAATGCACTTTGGCATCTTTTAAGCAATACTGGCTTCTTAGTGCGCTTAAATCCATCTTGCCAGCACTCCCAAAAACGGGGGGTTTAGTGTTGCGGGCGATGTTTTCTAAGAAGTGGTAGGCATTGGCGTATTGGCGTGAGTTGTAAGGGGGGTCTAGATAGACAATATCGGCAGATAGGCACTTTGCAAGGGCGTTGGCATCCATGTTGAAAATTTGGTTATGGGTGTTGTGGGTGTCGGCAATGACGGGCATACGCAATTCTAGGGGCATTTCTAGCTCCCCATTTTTGCGGTAGGCATCGTAATGCCCCACCGTGTTAGCGATCCGATCAATGGCGTAAATGAGAGAAGTTACCAAGATAGAATACTCCCGCTCATTTACTTCTTTTTCTTTAAGCTTTTCATCGAGATCATCGCGAATCCATCCCACTAGCTTAAGATTTTTGGCACTTAAGTAGGTGTTGCCAAAGGTTTGGCTGTAGTAGTTATCAGCCAAGTTGGTGGCTTGGTTGTAATGGGTGAGTAGGTGCAAGATCAAATCCCTATCGTAGGGCATATGTGAGAAAAAGCACACATAGGCGTGGTGGTTGCATGCTAGAAGGTCATTAACTACGATGTCAAAGCTGGGGTTGAAGTGGTGGGCGACCACCCCCGTGCCCGCAAAGAGATCAGCAAAGCTCTTGCACCCGTGCGTGTGCTGGCGTATCACTTGTTCGATCAAGTCTAGCATGTGTGCCTTGCCCCCCAAATAACGGCGGTTAGCGATGTTAAAGGTTTTCATGGGCGCATAGAGCTTGCACCGCTTGCCAAACTTCTTTATGCCAAGTGTGGGCGATGGGCTTGGGGTTGTAATAGCTGTAATCTTTAAAAATCGTGGCGATCAACGCCTTAAAGTCGGGCTTTTTCTCTAAAAGATAGCCGAGTTGTTTGGTGTCTAAAGCAAAGATTTTAACCCCCTGTGTGCTGGACTTATAGCGTGTGTGCTGAAGTTGTATGTAGGCACTCGCTCTAAAAAGATTGATGACATTGACATCAAGTTTGTCAGCGATGAAAAAGACATAAGAGTTTCGATTGTGCTGATCGTTTTGGGCGCTTAGGTTTGTTCCATGCCTGATGACGGGCTCTAACTCCCCCCGCTTTTGGGCGTTTTGATCCATGAGGGTAACTTCTAGCATGGTGTCAAATGTGGCATGGCGTGCGATGATGTCGCCATCCCCACCCGGGGCGTGCGACAAGGGCAAGCCATCGGCATCTAGGCTTAGTTTCATGCTGTCCCGTAGATTGAAGTCTTTGCCACTGATCCTATGCCACACAATGGCACTGATGTATTCAAAGATGGTCGGCACGCTGGCGTTATCTGTAACTTCTTTTTGGATTTTGGGGTGTTGCTTTTTATCGCCAAACAGCTTTAAGAGGGCGCAAAGCTGGCTGTCTGTGTAACGATTCTCAAGCTTGGCTTCAAATTGGCGGTCGTCTTTGTTTTTTAAAAAATCTTTGGTAGAAATTTGGGGCGCAATTTGGCACTTAGCCCTAATACGCTTTTCAAGGCTCTCTAGGGCGTTTTGGTCTAGGTTTAGTATTTCTATCAGGCTTAGGTCTTGCTGAAGGCTGGTGGCCATTCTAGGGGGCAAGGATTGCGTTTCTAAGATGACTTGGTTTTCAGGGCTAAAAATTTCTTGGATCACTTCTCTTTGCTTAAGGCTCACCAAACCATTGCTAAAGCTGATGATCCCAGAAACCCTAAAGACACGAATCAGCACATCGCTATACTCTTGCACAAGGTCGTGGTGCTTGGAATGGCGATACATCTGGTAGAATTGGTGGTTAAACTCTTGTAGATTGGGTGCGTTAAACAGGGCGTTTTCTTTGCTAATGAGCGACTCTATGAAAAAGGGCTTGCCAAACCCAAAGGCTTTAATAACAGCTGGATCAGAGCCAATGGCGTGCAAACTCTTTAGGTTTTGGGGGTTTTTGGCGTGGTAAAAGTCTAGGCAAGCTTGGTAGAATTGCCCGTAGAGAGCTGTTACTTTTTTGCTTTTGCGGTTTTTAAAGTGGGTGTAAAATTGTGTATTTTTGATGGGGGCGTTTGCAAAATGCACTTCTTGGCTATCTGTGCATAGCGCGTTGATAAAAACATCGATGTCTTGCTTGTTCTCTACAACCCTTTGATAGCCATCAAAGATGCTTGTCAGTTGTTCTGCGTGTTGTGTGGGTTCTAAGCTTAATAAAATCTTGCAAAAGTGATCTTGGAGGATTTGTGGGTGTCTTAGTAAGAGTGCAAGGGCTATGCGGTAAATATAAAGGGCACATTCACCCTGATACACCCCTAATTTGAAAAGTTGCCGTAAAAACGCAAGGTTATCTGCTCTTAAGCCTAGCAAGTTTTCTAAAAAATCTGGCTCAATTTTATTATGCAAAAAGGCTAAACCTGCTGGGGTCAATGCCCGTTTTTCGTCTATAAAGCCTATTTTAACGAGTGCATTGCTGTAGGTTCTTGCCCGCTTGGCTTGCTCTGCTGGAGCGATGTCTTTTTCTGGTGGCTTGATGAGAGCACTCTCTAGCACATTTAAACCTAGTAATGACTCTAATGACTCCGATTCAATTTTGTTATTTAGATAAATTAAACCTTCCGGTGTCAATGCTTGCTTGTCATCTATAAAACCTATTTTAGTTAGCACATTGCCGTATGTCTGTATGTGCTTGGCATTTGGCTTGCCCTGCATAGATGATATTTCCTTTGGTGGTTTAATAAGACCACTACCTAGCACATAGCGGTAAAACAGCTCCTGCGAGCCGTTGTATATGTCCCACTTTAGGGGCAAATCTTGCAAACCCTGCAGTAGGATTTTGTAGTCGCTGGCAATCTCTTTGCGCCTAAAGCTGGTATCTCCAAGATTGATGGGGGAGTTTAGTTTTTTGGCGATCATTGTAGGTCATCTTTTTGTTGTGATTGTAACACACTTCATCATTTTAGTTTATTCTACTCGTATTTTACACTCCACAATCCCCCACAACCGCTTTCAACGCCAAAACATAGTTTAAATTTCTAGCATTGGGTCTTGCGTTCTATAGACCCTTCCAAACCTAAAATAAGTGTCATTATCTCCAGACTACAAGCACTCTAACCAATTGGGGACTTTTAGGGTGTTTTTGCAAAACAAAGCATCTTGTCCTTTTTGTCTCTTGCCCTATATTGTTTCTACCCACCTAGAATGTTCCACAATCGTTATCTTACTCCTAACCTATCCCCCCAACCCTAGTCTTGCATTGCAAAAGCGTTCTACAGCCAAATATAAAGCAAAATTCCTACTTCTAAAGCCTCTATTGGGGGTTTGGGGGGGGGTTTCTGTCCCCTAAGATATAAAATATCTATGATAGTCAAGCTCTAGCTTGACCTACTAATTCTGCAAGACACGTATTTTTTGCAATTTCCACCATTTTTAAGTTTTTCTTGCACGTGGGTTTTTAACATTTTAGCTCCCCATTAAAACTCGTGCTGTAAAAAGCTCGTGGAGATTAATAGGTAGTATTCATAAATTCCAAAATGGAACAAGCATCAGAATGTCCTAACTCTGCAGCTTTTTTAAGGAATTTTAAGGTTTTTTCATAATCTTGTTTTTTGCAAGCCTCTCGAGCTATGCAAAAATATTGATCGCTATCCTTCTCAAACATACACGACCTTTCTAAAATTACACAAAATTATAGCAACGCTCAACACTCTTAAAAATAAAAATGATTCTATGCCAACGCCAATTTTATTTTTCCATTTTAAGTAACTTTAGCTAGAATAATGGCATGGAAAAATCTTCA
>NZ_FZLB01000042.1:0-12901 GCF_900196775.1 Helicobacter bizzozeronii | reverse complement strand
TCACCTCCTTTCTTAGAGAAACCTTTAAGACTTCGTTGTCTAAAGGCAGGCTCAAGGCTCTCTTGCTTAGGTGTTAGAGGATTCTCACCTTTCAAATTTTCCATTTTTTAGCTTTTTGGTCTCTGCCTTATTTGTCTAAGGTGCTTTTCAATAGTTTTAAACATGTCTTGACAATTAGTGCAAAAATAGCTAGAATGATCGCCCATACAGACTCGGCTGGCTCGGTGTCGTTTTGGATACGGACACCCTAGCTCCCGAGTCCTTGAGATCTTTTGTTTGGGGCTTTTTTAATGCAAAACGAAACAGATTCTCAGTTTTTTGATGTTCACTTACCCAAAAAGACAGCTGTTTTGGTGGATTTAAGTTTTTTTCTTAAGGTGCGCTACTCTAAACTACAAGATTACCCCCAGCCTGCCGAATTAGCCGAAGAGATTAGGAAATATGTTCTTAAGACATTAGGCACTTCTAAAGATTACCTTTTTCGTGTCTTTGTCTATGATTGCGAGCCTGTCAGTGGGAGAACGCAGCAACCAATAAGCAAAAAACAATTATCTCTAGATCAAGATGATGTGGCACAATACCGCACAGAACTTCTCAAGATGCTCAAACAAAAGCCCTATTTTAGCGTGAGACTAGGGCGACTTCATCTTGATAAACGCAATAAATGGGTGTTAAACCCCGAAGTCTTAAAAAAACTTTTATCTGGAAAAAAATCCGTAAAAGACTTGAAGGATGAGGATTTTCAGCTCAACCTGCGCCAAAAAATGGTGGATATGAAAATTGGTTTAGACATCGCTTCTTTAGCCATTAAAAAACAGGCAGAGAAAGTTGTTTTGATCACCAATGATAGCGACTTTGTCCCTGCTATTAAATTCGCTAAACAAGAGGGTATGATTGTCCAGCTCGATCCTTTAAGACAGGATGTTGCCGAAGATTTATCCCCACACATCGATCTCTTGCGCTCGGTATCCACTCAAGATCAGGGGCAATAGAGAAACCCTTTTGGACTTCGTTGTCTTAGAGCAGGCTCAAGACTCTCTTGCTTAGGTGTTGAAGATGTTTAAATCCCCTTTATTGATTTTTTGTTAAAATAGCCCTTATTTTTGATTTAGAGGTTTTGCTATGGGACAAAAAGAGTTGTTGCAAGAATTTGTGTGTCTTAAAGAGAAAAACGAAAGATACATGGGTAATTCCAATGATCATGCTGGGTATTTTAACCCTCTTAAGCCGCGATGGGATTTATGGTTAGAAAACTTAAATCTCAACTACACGACCTATATTAGTTTTTGGGAGAACAGCCAGCCTACGATCTGCTTTGGACGCAGGGATATTTTAGGCGATAACTATGTTAATGGTCCTATTTTCAAAAAGCAACATGGGGTTTATATTTGGCTAGGTTGCCAATGGAAAAGACGCACTTTTGGGTTGCGTATCGGCTGCTCTAACAACTATAGCAACGCTTCTAAACAAGAATGCACAGCTTTAGATAAGTTATTCACTTTAAGAAAAGAGACTTACGAGAGCAAATACGAAAAGACATACCCCACCCTAGAGCAACTCCAAGAAAACTTTCTCTACGACTTTATAGAGTTAGTAAAGGTGTTTAACGCAGTGCCAAGAGAGGATTTTTTGCTCAAGGATAGTGTGTATCTCAAGGGATGCAAAGTTTAATCTATTATCAAAACAAATATGCTAAGGGGCATGAACAACGAGAAAAACGCCCCCACTTTATCATTTATGAAGGTAAAGATTTTTTCCTAGCCTTTCCACAAACAACACAGAATAAACAAAATAAAGAATACCCTTCGCATAAAAATTACATTATAAATGATCATGGGAAATTGATTGAAGTGATGATCGATCAACTGCAAATCATCCCAAAAGCATAGGTCTTGGAGAACAATACGATGGAAACGGGGCTTAGTGCTGGGTTGAGCAAAATATCTATTGCTAAACCCGTATGGGCGCATAGAAAACCCCTTGTTGATCATTTTTTAGACCAAGTGATTTTGCAAAGTGAATCCTATGCGAGCAAGGATATAAGACAAATCACTTTTGGGGATATTATCAAACTACACAATAAAAACCCCTTATTACGCCCTTACAATACTTTCATTGTGCTCTCTTGTGCTAAGTTCCATCTTTCTAGCATGTGTCTAGTCGCTCCTTATAAAGACGAATCTATCATTTTTGAGTTATTGCATTGCATTGATTTTCAGAAACGAGAATTTGAGCTTTTAGACAATGCCAAAGATCGTTTAGATATTGGAAATTTACGCGAGAAAATTAGATTATCCTTAGAGATTGGAGAACCTCCAAGAGAGCTTGATGCAACTAGCCGGCTGGCTTAGTGTCGTGTTGGTATAAGCACCCAAGATTCCGGGTCGTTTCAATTTTTCGGTGTTTATTTGCCTAAAAAATAATCACTTTAGCGGATTTGATTTTTTAAGGTCTGCTACCCCATCCCCAAATCGCCCTGCACCCACCAATTTAACTAAAGCTGTAGGACTTGGGCGATGAGGATTTTGAACCAGCCAAAAAGGGGTGGATATGAAAATGGGTTTGGACATCGCTTTCAAGATAGCGTGTTGCCAAAAAAAAGCTTTTTTGTTAGAATGCCTACTTTTAAAAACCCTATAGGACTACATGATGGATTTTCTGTTAATTTTTCTGATCCATCTTTTTGCATTATTGCTCCCCGGTCCTGACTTTTTTATTGTGAGCGCGTATGCCTTAAAGGCAGATTTTAAAAGGGCGTTTTTAGTGGTTTGTGGCATTTCTTTAGCTGTTTTTATTTGGATCATTTTATCATTGGGTGGGTTAAAACTCATGTTTGAAACTTTTCCCTTAATGAAGACCTTATTAACCTTGTTGGGTATCTTTTATTTATCATACCTGGCTTTCTTGCTCCTAAAAAATTTAAAACAAAAAGAAAATTTTGGGAATTTGGGCTATACAGACAAGCCTTTTATTAGAGGTTTTATCACAAATCTGAGCAATGTCAAGGCGTTATTTTATTTTGGTAGTATTTTTTCAAGCCTAAATTTCTCTTACAATTTTTTCCATCTCAGCTTGCTTGTTGTGCTTCTAGTTGTAGAAAGCTTTTGCTATTTTCTTGGTGTGGCACTCTTATTTTCAAATCCCAAGATGAAAAATTTATACACCAAGCATTGTAAAAAGATAGACCTTGTCTGTGCTCTAATTTTTATTGGGTTTGTTGTGTATATTGCCATTAATCTTGTAAGGGGTGCATGATCGCCTCAAGCAATGATCTTGCCCACCAACATGCCCTCCTCGTAGGCAGAACAGATCGCCTTGTAGTGCCCGGGAGTTGTATTTTCTACCAAACTCTCATTAATGAGGATTTCCCCATCAATTTCTAATCCCCAGCGTTTGTCCCGTGCTTTTAAAAAAAGTCCATCTTCGCTTAAGCCCTCTACAATCACATCAATAGGCTTGTTTAAGAGATTTTGCATGGAGGCTTGCACTTGTTTTTGCACGCAAGCATTGATTCTATTTAGGCGTTGGTTGATCACACTCTCAGGCACACGCTCCATTTTGTGCGCACGCGTGTTTTCCTCAGGGCTAAAGGCAAAGAGATTGATGCGATCAAAGCTAAAACCCTCTAAAAACTCTTGCAAGATCGCTATGTCCTCCTCGCTTTCCCCGGGGTGCCCCAGTAGTAAAGTCGTGCGTAAAAAACTATCTGGTAGGGCTTTCATGCGCTCTAAAAGCTGGATATGGGTTTGTGTGTTGGAGTTGCGGCGCATGGTTTTGAGCATGTGATCTGAGATGTGCTGGATGGGCATATCAAAATAATTGACAAAAATAGGCGAGTTAGCGATCGTGTCGATGAGTTTGGGCGTGGTGGAAGTGGGGTAGAGGTAGAAAATGCGTGCGCTTTTGAGGGCTTGTTGTTGATCGATCGCCTCAATGAGTCCCACTAAGCCCTCTTTCACGCCTTGATCGCTTAGATAAGAGCTAGAATCTTGGGCGATGAAACTAATATCGCTAAAGCCCTGCTTGGCTAGATTTTCCACCTCTTTTAAAATCTGATCGATGCTCTTGCTTTGCAAACGCCCCTTAAAGCTAGGGATCGCACAAAAACTGCAATTTTGGTTGCACCCCTCAGAGAGTTTCACATAGGCATGCACCTTAGAGCCGATGATGGTGCGTTGGTGGCTGGCGTTGGCTAAAAAGATGGGGGCTGAAAATGCGCTTTTTTTGGTGGCGATGAGTTCATCGATGCGATCATAATCCCCCACACCCGTAAAAATGTCGATCTCAGGCAACTCGGCTTGTAGCTCCTCTTTGTAGCGTTGGCTCAAACACCCGCTAGCCACCACCAGCGCGCCCTCTTTGCGTGCCTTGATCGCCTCTAGCAAGACCTGCACGCTCTCTTGCTTGGCTGAGTGGATAAACCCACAGGTATTCACAATGATAACATCAGCTTGGCTGCAATCTTGGGTGAGCTCATAGGCAGAGAGTTTGCCTAACATCACCTCGCTATCCACCAAGTTTTTAGAACAGCCCAAAGACACCAAATAAAGTTTAGGGCGCACGCAATCCCCCTAAATCCACCTCCCAAAAAAAATCAATCCAGCATTTAGCCTCTTTGAGCGCAAAATCCGCCTTAAAACGCGCGCTTTTTTGGGCAAAAAGAGTCGCGCTTTTAAAGGTAACTTGTGGGTATTGTTGTTTCAAGACTCTTAGGACACCTAAAAAGCTCTTCCCGCTATCTATGATCTCATCGACCACTAATACTTGCTGGTGTTGGGGATTTAAATGGGGGATATTGCTAATTTCTAGAGTGCCTTGTGTGCGATCGCTGCTATAGGAACTGGCATTGATGGCATAAACCTCTTTGATATTCCAATACAGCCCCAAAAAATGCGCTAAGGTCATCCCCCCACGCAAGATTGCGATGATGGCTTGGGGTTTAAAATCTTGCTCGACTTGCTGGGCTAGGGCTAACACATCTTGCTTAAAATCTGCATAGCTATAATACTGGCGCATGCCTCCCCCTAGTAGTAATGTTGCATAAATGTCCGCACCGCCACGCCCTCAAAACTGGATTTCAAGCCCAAGTCTAGCAAAGTTTGCTCTAAGGCATTGAGCACCCATGCGATCTCATAGACTTCCACTAAGCCCATGTGGTTAATCCGCAAGAGCACATCTTTTAAATGATCCTGCCCGCCAGCCACGATCACGCCGTATTTTTTAAGGTGTTTGCGAATCTGTGTGGCCTGCTCGTGGTAAATGGTGCTCATGCTAAATGCCGGGGCTTTAGGGTAGATTTGCAAGCCCAGAGCTTCTAGGGCTTGGTGGCTGGCTTGTGCACGTTTTTTAGTGTCTGCAAAAAGAACATCTAGCCCGCCTAATTCTGCCACGCATTCAAAATAGGCTTTTAGGGCGATGATGTGGCTAATGCCCGCTGTAAAGGCGGTGGTGTTTTTTTGCTGGTTGGCTAATTCAGCGTGCAAATTAAAATAATAACCCTTGGGGGTGAGTTTTTGGATTGCCAGTGGGCTTAAGCCCAAGATTCCTAGCCCTACGGGTGCCATGAATGCCTTTTGACTCCCCCCAATCAAAACATCGACATGGGCAACATCTAGGGGCTCCACACCTAGGGCAGTGATCGCATCTACAATCACCAATAAATTAGGGTTGTGCTCTTTGGCTACTTTGGCAATGCCTTCAAAATCCAAACGCAAACCTCCCGAAGAATCGCATGCCTGCAAGGCGAGCACCTCTAGGCTAGGGTGTGCTTGCAAAAAGGCTAGCACCTCTTGGGGGCTAATGGGGCTATCCCATGCGCTCTTGATTTCTAGGGCGTTGAGCTGGTGGGCTTGGGCGATTTTAAAAAAACGCTCGCCAAACTTGCCATTGTTGAGCACCAAGAGTTTAGGCTCTTGGGTGCGTGCCTCTACAAAATGGCACAGGACCGCCTCCATAGCACCCGTGCCGCTACACACTAAAGTTAAAACCTCGGCCATGCCCGTCATCTGCTTTAAATGCGCGCGCACACCCGCAAAAATGCTTTCAAATTCAGGGGTGCGGTGGTGGGGGACAGGCTGGCTTAAAACCCGTGCGATTTTGGGGTGGATGGGGGTGGGTCCGGGGGTGAATAATAAGGGTTGTAAGATTGGCATTTTTTTCTCCTAAAGGGCGAGTATAACACAAAGAGCCTTACGATTTTTCTAGTTGGTGGTATAATAAACCATCTCACAAAAGGGGCATGCGTTGGGTATTTTGAAAAAATGGGTCGTTGTTTTTTTAACTTGCTACACACTCCATGCGCTCTCCTCCATCCACACGATCGAAGAAGCCATCCACCAAATGGCAATTTATCAAGCCAGTGTGCGTAAAAACATCTCCCTATTTAACGAGAAACTCAACAGCATCGCACGCCATTTACGCTTGGATAATCAAGAAGATCATTTTAGAGAGATGGCGATTATCAATGGCGTTGTCAAGCAAAATGCCTCTTTGTTCCAGGTGTTGCAAGATTACTACAGCAATACCCTACTTTTTGATTACTTGGGGGGTATCTTGCAAGGTTACATCGCCATCGCCCAAGATGTCCAAAGAAGCACCCAACTAACCCCCCTCATCCCCCTGATCCAAGAGATCATCGGGCAACTCCAAGTGATGGCGATGTTGGAGGCACAGATCACGCAATTAATCGAGGAGTGATCGCCACTTATGCTACAATAGCTCCATCAATTTTGAAGGGTGAATATGGGTTTTACAGACTTTTTAAAGAATTTGAAAAAAACACGGGTGCAATCCTCCGAACAGGACATGCCCAGCCATTGGATCAAATGCCCCAAGTGCAATGCGTTGATGTATTACAAAGAGGTTTTTTCTAAAAACCATGTGTGTTTGAAATGCCATTACCATTTCCGCATGGGCGCACAAGATCGGCTAGAATTTTTATGCGATCCGCAAAGTTTTATCGAATTTGACCAAGACTTAAGACCAGTCGATCCGCTTAACTTCGTGGATAAAGAGAGTTACAAGCAACGGGTGAAAAAATACCAAGCCAAAACAGGTCGCCCTAGTGCGGTCATCAGCGGGCAGGGCGCCATCAATGGCATTGGCATGCAGATTGTGATCTTTGATTTTGCTTTCATGGGGGGGTCATTAGGCTCTGTGGAGGGGGAAAAAATCGTGCGGGCAATCCAGCGCGCAGTCAGCAACTCCCAAGCCCTCTTGATTGTGAGTGCCAGCGGGGGGGCTAGGATGCAAGAATCCACCTATTCGCTCATGCAGATGGCTAAGACCAGTGCCGCACTCAACCATCTAGCAGAGGCTAAATTGCCCTTTATCTCCTTGCTCACCGATCCCACCTTTGGGGGCGTGAGCGCATCTTTTGCTTTCTTGGGCGATCTCATCATTGCCGAGCCCGGGGCGATGGTGGGTTTTGCCGGCGCACGGGTGATTAAACAGACCATCGGGGCGGAGTTGCCCCAGGGTTTCCAAAGTGCCGAGTTTCTCTTAGAACATGGCTTGATTGACATGATTATCCACAGAAAGGATTTGAAAAAAACCATTAGCGATCTGGTGGGCATGCTAACTGAAAACCGATGACCTGCACCCTCTATGCCATCGCCAAAAAAGACCCCCAGATCACGGCGTTACTAGCCCACCAACAACGCCAATGCCAGCAATTCAACGCCACGCTAGAGATTGTCGATCTCTTGCCCGCTAATCTGCACAACAGCACGCCCCAAAACGCCCAAGCCCTTTATACCAAAACCCTAAGCCCCTATCTTAAGCCTAACGCCCTATGTGTGGCTATGCACCCTGCAGGCAAGCTGTGCAATAGCCAAGAGTTTAGCCAAATCCTAGCCAAGCAACCCCGTGTGCATTTTTTTATCGCGGGTGCATACGGCTTTGCCCCTGATTTTTTGAATCGCTGTTTAGCTCTCTCTTTGAGCCCCCTGACTTTTAGCCACCAGATCGCCAAATTAGTTTTATGCGAGCAGATTTTCCGCGCTTTGAGCCTTTTAAACCACCACCCTTACCATAAGTGAGTTAGCTACTTTAGGGTATAATAGACACAGCATACAAAAAAAGGAAACCCATGAAATTGCGTTACTATGGCTCTTTTACGATTTTATTTGTTTTGGCACTGGGGTGGTGTGTCTATAACATTAGCCCGGGCAGTTTTGCCTTAACTTGGAACAAGCACGCCATCCACCTCCCCATCGCGCTTTGGGTGGTGTTGGTGGTGTTGGTGTTTTTTGTGTGTTCTTTGTTCTTTGTGCTGGCTAATTATGTGGGCACTTGCTGGGCACGCTACCAAGAAGGGCGTGATTTTGAAAAGATCGCCCGCCAAATCATCGACCAAGAGAGCAAGCACACCTTTAGCAAGGAAAATTACTATAGCCCCTTGTTTGACAAGCTCTCTGCCATTTTGGGGCGTTTTTCTTTGCAAGCCGATTTGAACACGCCCAAAAGTGGGCATGAAAAGGTGGATCAACTTTTTGGGATTTACCAAAGTATCGAGCAAAAGCAGGAAGTGGAGATGAAAAAGTTTGAGTTTTGTGCCCAAAACCCTTTTTATCTCCAAAATATCCGCAACAAAATCACGCAAGATTTAAAATACGCCTATGAGGTGATCAAAAAGGATCAATTTAGCCTAGAGCTTAAACGCGATGCGCTTGTGGAGATCATTAAAAAAGGCACGCCTAAAGAAATCTCTAAGGTGTTGAAGCAGACGCAAAATTTGTTGGATAAATCCGTTTTGCAAGTCCTTTTAGATGCCTTTTGGCAACAAAAAGTCGCCCTAGATCGCGCCGAGGTCGTGGGCTTTTGCACGGCGGTGGGTTATAGCAAACAAGAGTATTTTAAAATGGCTTTGGATTCTAAAGCCTTTTTATCCCCTGATGATTGGTTTAAATTCTTTGAGCTTTTGGCAGAAAAAGACGAGCTAGCCGAAAAGGGGTTTTTGTATGTTTTGCTGGATTTGGAGATGATCGAGCAGGTCAAAGAACGCCTAAGCACCCACCCCAAAGATGAGTTTTTGATCATCCAAGCGTATTTGGACCTTAAAAAGATGGACAAAAATTATCCGCTGGAAGTGTTTTTATGTTAGAATAGTTCTCACTTTAATTTGTTAGGAGGATTCATGCAAGAGGTTTTAGAGAAGTTAGAACAAGAAGTCAAAAGTGCTAAGCGGGCATGCCGTTTGGGCAAGAGTGTGTTAGAGGAGGGGCTAGATGCGGGGGCTGAGGCTAAGGACTTGCATGTCAAATTTAGCGCATTAGTCGGAGCTTTGACTCATCTAAGCCAAGCCCTAGAGAGCCACTATGCCAGCTTAGAGGACGATACAGAGTTAGAAAAAGTGTTGATTTTGTTTAAACGCCTGAGAGCTAAAATCAACACGCCTCTAGCCAGTCTAGAGTAGGTCAGCACCGCTAAGGAGGTTTTGGACTCCTTGGCAAGTTTGGAAAAAAGTGTTTTTGATTTGGAAGGCGTGCTAATGGCTCTAAAAGAGCATCCCGCTTTAAGTGCCCCCACCAAAGCTACGCCTAAAATGGCTAAAAAATATTGCCCCCAAAGCAAGGAGGAGTTGAAAAAATTAGTCGCTGATGAGAGCGTGCATTTAGGGGAGATTGATATTAGCCAAATCACGGATTTGAGTTTTGTGTTTTCGCATGCAAGCGGAGAGGGGAGGGGATATGATGATGATCAAGTTGAGTCTTTCACCCGTCAAAACTTTGAAGGCTTAGAAACTTGGGACACCTCTCATGTTACTAACATGAAAGCCATGTTTTACAAAGCCATCCATTTTAACCATGACATCTCAAGTTGGGATGTGTCTAAAGTAGAGGACATGGAGGCAATGTTTAGGTTGTGTGAAAACTTTAACCAGCCCTTGAATAATTGGAATGTGTCTAGGGTGGAACACATGTTCAGTTTGTTTTCAGGTTGTCAAAATTTTAACCAGCCCTTGAATAATTGGGATGTGTCTAGGGTGCAAGATATGGTGATGATGTTTTATAGATGCGCCAGCTTTAACCAACCTTTAGATCGTTGGGATGTTTCTAGTGTAACGCGCATGGATTGCATGTTTTCAGGGTGTAAAAATTTTAACGCACCCTTGAATGGCTGGAATGCATCTAGGGTAGAGGAAATGTGGGGTATGTTTAGCAATTGCAAGAATTTTAACCAACCCCTAGATCGTTGGGATGTCTCTAGAGTAACAAACATGCATGCCATGTTTAGCGGTTGTGAAAATTTTAATGGGGCGTTGGATGGTTGGGATGTGTCTAGCGTGGAAAAGATGGAAAACATGTTTGATGGTTGTGAAAACTTTAACCAGCCTTTGAATAGCTGGGATGTGTCCAATGTCAAAAACATGAAAGGCGTATTTGAAGGTTGTCATAGCTTTAACCAACCTTTAGACAACTGGGATGTCTCTAATGTAGAGACTATGGAGGCGATGTTTAAAATGGGCTATCGTGAAGATGCTCGTTTCGACCAGCCTTTGAACGATTGGGATGTGTCCAATGTCAAAAATATGAAGAGCATGTTTGAGAATTGCCAAAACTTCGATCAACCCTTAGATAATTGGGATGTTTCTAGGGTGGAGGAAATGTGGGGTATGTTTAGCCATTGTGAGTCTTTTAACCAGCCCCTAAAGAATTGGGATGTCTCCAGTGTTAAAGACATGTTTTGCATGTTTGATGGTTGCAAGCGTTTTAATCAGCCCTTGAATGACTGGGACACTTCTAGCGTGGAAAACATGGGTTGTATGTTTAGGGATTGCTCTAGCTTCAACCAACCCTTAGATAATTGGGACACTTCAAATGTAGCAAAAATGGGACAAATGTTTAGCGGTTGTAGCCGTTTTAACCAAAATATCGATCGCTGGAGAATCTCTAAGGTGAGAGAGGCACATTCAATGTTTTCTGGCTGTGATAGCCTAGCTAGACGGCCCCGCTGGTATCCAGACTGAGGTGGTGGCATGTTTGCCTTGCATGCGTAACTCTGTGCTATAGTGCCCCATTCTAGTTTAAAAGGATTGTGATGAACAAGGTTTTAGAAAAATTAGAGGAGTTGTTAAGCCAGATCAAACATGCCGGAGCTAAAAAAATCAACATACCCCCCAGTGTCTCTGAGGGGTTAAAAAAGGGGGTTACCAAGTTGGAGGAAGTGCTAACCACCCTTAAAAACCACGCTTTGGGCGAGAACCCAGCTGTGCCGCATGCTAAAAAATATGCCCCCCAGAGCAAGGAGGAGCTGAAAAAATTGGTCGCCGATGAGAATGTCCATTTGGGCGAGATTGATATTAGCAAGGTTACGGATTTGAGTTTTGTGTTTTCGCATGCCACATCCCATGGGGATCAAGCCCCCGCCTTTATGCGCAAGGATTTTGAGGGGCTAGAAAACTGGGATGTATCGCATGTAAGCAACATGGAGGGCATGTTTTACCGTGCGATTCTGTTTAACCATGACATTTCTAGCTGGGATGTATCAAAGGTGGAGAAGATGAATGGCATGTTTAAAAAGTGCGCAATCTTTAACCAGCCCTTGAATAGCTGGAATGTGTCTAGCGTTACAGATATGGGGCACATGTTTTATGGTTGCGAGGATTTTAACCAACCCTTAGATAAGTGGGATGTATCTAATGTCCATCATGGCTTAGAGGGCATGTTTAAAGGTTGTGCCAGTCTCAAGCACTGCCCGGCTTGGTATCAAGGCAAGCTGGAGCAATAGCCAAAATAAATGTGCCCTTGAACCCCCACTACAACAAAGTAGGGCTTGGGGGGTTAAGCTTTATTATGTTAGCATGGGAGCTTATCACACCAAATAGCGGTTAAAAATGGCACAACCTAGAACTTTCTACTTTTTATTCTCTCTAGCCATTATTGGCATCATGGCTTTACCAGTGGGGATTGCTAATTTGATCTTGGGCTTTATTTATCACGATTCGCCCTGTATCCAGTGTTGGGCGGAACGCCAAAGCATGGTTTATATCGCTCTGGCAGGTTTATTTATCGTGCGTTATGGGATCAAACCCAAATACCTAGCCATTTTAATTTTAATCACAGCAGGGGGGCTTTACCAAAGCTTTTACCACATGGGCAACCATGCCCTAGAGGATGTCGGGCAAGGGTTTGCCCTCTCTATTTTGGGACTACACACGCAATTTTGGGCTGAGTTTGTGTTTTGGATGGTGGCGTTGATCTTGGGGGCTTTATTGCTCTTTGCACCCGATTTTAGCCTTTTGAGCCAAGAGGGGGGGCTTTATCTTTACGGGCAACGCTTGCCCTACCGCAAGTTGAGTCGTGCCAATCTGTGGGCTTTTGCGATCTTTAGCGTGGTGGTGTTCTCTAACATGGTGCAGGCGTTTATCTCCACGGGTCCTTTCCCCTACTTGGGGCATGGCGATCCGATTCGCTTTTCTTGGCATTTGCATGAAAATATTTGGAGCACGGCTAACTGGAAGCACATGGGCTTTCCTAGATTACTCAGTAAAAGGATGGTGGATGCGCCCATCTTGGCTAATGACAAGCACAACTGGGATCGCCATTACCAAAACGCCCCGCTAGTGATTAATAAACATTTGACCTTGCTAGAGAGCAAACCTAGCACCTTGCCCTTTAACGCGCCCATTAGCGATCTCAATTTCCTAGCCACTCAAGAGTCCCCACCCCCCCCATCTGATCCCCCCCAACCTTTAACATCTAGCCCCTCTAGCCCCACCCTTGCCATGCCTGCTAATCCTCTTGGCAATACACAAGAGACTGATGGGTGCGCCCCAGCACTCAAACCCGCCCCCTTTAGCTTTTCGCCCGATACCTTTGCCGGACACAATGCGATCCTCAAAAACGCTTTTTTGGTGAGCACCCAAAAAGAGGGGCTTTATATTGTCGATCAAGATTTA
>NZ_FZLB01000081.1:0-1998 GCF_900196775.1 Helicobacter bizzozeronii | reverse complement strand
TCCTCTCTCATTTTATTTTCAACATCAGCGACATCTCCTAACTCAACGCCTCCCTATTCGTCGGCAGCGTCAGAGGTGTATAAGGCACCGGCCATGAGACCCACCATAAGGCTTTACAACAAGAACAAAAAGAGGTGGTGAAAAAAGCCCCCCTAGAAACCCCCAAACAAGTCCCCCAAAAAACCCCAGAACCCAAGCACGCCCCCCAACACAAGGCCCAAAAAGCCCCTACTGATGATTTTAACCCCAATAATTTATCCTTCTTGCCCTCAGAGCAAACCCCCCAACCCCAACCCAACCATGCTAGACGCCAAAGCTATGAAGAAGACAAGGGCATGGATAGCCAGACTCGCAAGGATATTGACGAACTCTATGGCGAAGAATTTGGGGATTTAGGCACAGCTGAAAAAGACTTCATTAGAAGCAATTTGAGCGAAATTGGGCGCATCACCCAAAAATATTTGGAATACCCCAGTGCGGCGGGGTATTTGGGGCAAGATGGCGTGGATGCAGTCGAGTTTTACCTCCACCCCAATGGGGACATCACGGGATTAAAAATTATTTTGCCCTCTGGCTACAAACTCCTAGATGACAACACGCTAAAGACTATCACCATTGCCTACAAAGACTACCCCCGCCCCACCACCACCACGCTGATTCGTATCCGCGTGCGTTACTTCATCTACCGCTAATGGACACCCTAACCCTACACAACCCCCTAGATATGCACTTGCACCTGCGTGAGGGCGATTTGTTGCAAGCCATCTTGCCCTTTAGTGCGCGCTATTTTAGTGCTGCGGTGGTGATGCCCAATCTCACAATCCCCATCACCAACACCGCCCTAGCCCTAGAGTATAAAGCCCAGATCAAACAAGCGGGCTTTGATTTTACGCCCTTGATCGCGCTTTATTTGACCCCCGATTTGACACGCCAAGAATTAGAACAAGCTAGGGAAGCCGGCTTTTTTCTACTCAAACTCTACCCCCACAATGCAACCACCAATTCAGCCCAAGGCGTGCAGGACATCTTAAGCCCCCAAATGTTGCGGATTTTAAGCGTGTCGCAAGATTTGGGCTTTATTTTATGCGTGCATGCCGAGAGTTTGGGCTTTGTGATGCAAAGAGAGGTGGAGTTCCACCCCATTTTAAACACGCTGGCTATGCGCTTGCCCCGCTTAAAAATCATCATCGAGCACTTGAGCGATCGGCGTAGTATCCCCCTCTTGGAACAACATGAAAATCTCTATGCCACGCTCACCCTGCACCACATCGCCCTAAACCTAGATGATGTGGTAGGCAACCACCTAAACCCGCATTTGTTTTGCAAACCCCTTTTAAAAACCCCCCAAGATCAGCAAGCCTTGCTGGAGTTAGCCCTAAGCGCACACCCCAAAGTGGCTTTTGGATCAGATAGTGCCCCGCATTTATTGGCAAGCAAGCACGCTTGTTCTTGTAGTGCGGGCATTTTTAGCGCACCCATTTTGCTAGAAGCCCTCACAACCCTTTTTGATCGCCACCACGCCCTAGACAAACTCCCCGCCTTCATCAGCCACAACGCCCAACGCATCTACCACCTAGACCCCCACAAACTCCCCACTAAGAAAATCACCCTTGCTAAAAAACCCCCCAACCCACCTAAAAGTTGTTATAACGATCAACTTAAAATCCCCTTTTTCTTTGATTTAACTTGGAGCGTGATCGCTCCTTGAAACGCCTTTTAGCTTTCTTGCTACTCTTAAGCCTTGTAGGGGCATGCTTGCTCTTTTTAGCCCCCAAACCCTTTAGCCTAGCCCCAGCCCCCAAACTGGAGCCCAGCACAACACCCCTTTTTGTTAAAAAAACCCTCCCCCCTGCGGGCACTAAAAGCATGCATGCGGCTACCTTGAGCGTGCTGGATACAGATTATCTCATGGGGGCTTACTATCGGGGGAGTCCGGATGGGGTGGGTGATGTTAAAATCTATGCCCTTCTTTACAAACTGAGAACCCAAGAGTGGGGA
>NZ_FZLB01000075.1:0-8323 GCF_900196775.1 Helicobacter bizzozeronii | reverse complement strand
TAAGCGTTCTTGTTTTATTTTCGCTTGTCGGTGTGGCTTGGTTGTTATCTGGGATTGAGTTTAATTGAGTTGATTTGTGTGAGAAAAGTTGATAATATTGTGTGTATGATGTGTTATATTTTATTTTGAGATATGATAGATGATATTGCAAGCTGACCAAAAGTTCAGATGATCTCTAACTTTCAAAAAGCATGTGTAACAATTGCGGGCTTATAAAAATTCTATGTCTTTCCAAGGCCTCAACAAAGGCTTCAAGTTGTGTGGAGGAAACAAAACCCACTTCTTTCATTTGCAATAAAACTCCTATGGTACCTGTGATTTTTAGGCTTAATTTTTTGGCTTCTGCTCTGCCTTTTCGTTCATCCATAAGAAGCAAGTCAGCCTTGAGTGTTTGGGCCAGTATAATGGCTTCACATTCCCCTATGTCCAGTCCTGTGTTCTCTTTTAATTTTGTGGCTTCTTCCTTTGGAACAGAGCAAACTTGGATAAATTCACAATCCCTAATCTGCTTGGCTTCATCTTGAAACTTCTCATTTTCTGTGAGCTCGGTAAATACACCTAATGGGATATATACACAACCAAAAAAATCCCCCAGCAAATCCAACGCCTCCATTTTCAAGAATGAAATCAGGGGTGTTGTGTCCGAAACAACTAATGAGACTTTGTTTTGAATATTTTTCTTAAACATTCCAAGTCTGCTTGTGCTTCTGCTACGCTGTAATCAACAATAGGGATACCAATTTGACCATAAATGTCTAGCAAATCCAACTTTTTCATCCCCAGTATCTCTGCAGCTCTCCCGTAAGAAATACTTTGATCTTTGATACGGGGATAAAGGAGCAGGGCTCTTTGTAAAATTTGTGCTTGTTCATCTGTATTGCTAATTAGCGTGGCCATTTCATCTGGTACTGATAACTGGATAGTCTTCACAGCTACTCCTTTGTCTAGTATAGACAAGCATTGTAGCAAAAACAGAGAACTTGGCAAGATTTTTGAACCATAATCAGACACAAACTCACCCAACAAACACACCACTAATCCTTACTTGTGCTTTCCTCCACCTTGCAATTCCTTTTGCTGTAATTGAAAAAGTGCATTCTCTAAAAATCTTTTAAAATCCGTTAGTCGATCTGTAGAGTCACTTGCAAGCTTCATATACTCTGCAGTCATCTTTGTGGCTTGTTTAGGATCTATCTTGTTTATTCTGGCGATAATAGCTAGAGCTTCTCTCTCTAGGTTAGCCAGCGTGGTTAATGCTGTAGATGCTTCTTGTTTAATCTCAGGGACTTGTGGTGCAAATGTATCATACAAACAAAAAAGCTCTGTTGTTCTAGGTAAGAATAAATGGGGTGTGCAAGTCATCGATTGCACACCACACCCAAACTGATGCAAATAGCCATTGAACTGATCATTGGTTTGTTCTAAATCATCATAGATCAAAGCTTTGATGCTTTGGATAAAGTCCTTGTCTGTCGTCTTATCTAGGTAGGCTTTAAACTTCTGTCCATTTTGATCGTCCATCCAAAACACCCATTCTCTACACACAAAGCCGTGCAAGATAGACCACTTGTGTTTTTTGTAGTGTTTTTTAAAGAAACTTTTAGCTTCTTGCTCCATTGTGGGCTCTGTGCTCTCTTGTGGAAAAATCTCTTGGGTTTGTGGAGTATTTGTAATGCTAGATTGAGCTTGTAATGTTTGGATAATGGTTTGGAGCTTGTTTGGGGTTGTGGGTTTTTTGTCTAGCTCTTGTATTCCAGACAATGCACTATAAGCGGTATTGATAGTATTTTCTATGTCAGTGTGGGTTTTTTCTGCATTACTAGCTCTTGTTTCTGCATTCTCTGCTTTAGCTGTGAGTTCCTTGTTCTTGGTCGTGAGATTGTTAATAGTTGTACCTTTAGCTTGGAGTTGTTTTTCTAGCTCAGCCTTAGCACTTTCAGCTATTTGTGTACTATCCGCTTGCTCCTTGAGTTCTTTAATCCTTGCCTCAAGCTTTGTTTTAGCAGTGCTAGCAAGCAAATTTTCCCCACAACCTGCTAGCTTACAAAGTGCTTTTAAATCAGTTTCAAGATTGATTTTATCATTTTTGAGTTTCTTAATGCCACTCTCAAGGCTTTCTTTAGCCTCTTGTGTTGTGTCTTTGCTAGGCACATCTACTAAAGTGCAAAGGTTGTTGAAGTCATTAAGGTGTTTAGTTTCAAGGTCTTCTAGGTCTTTGGTGTGCTGTTGTTGGTATTCTTGTTCTTTGTTCTTTAAGACTTCATCATAGTGGTTTTTAATTTCTTTTTCTATCTCTTCTCTCAAAGCTTCTTGTGTTTGGGCTATCTTGGTTTCTTTGTTAGGTGCTTCTCTTTGGATATGCTCTAATTTTGCATTGAGATCAAACTCATTGCTCAGTATGGCTCCAATCACAGGGATAACTTCATCTAGGGTGTAAATCTCACTCTGTAACCATTTGGCAATCTGTTCATTAGCTGCATGGCAAATGGCCGGTGCTTTGCGTAATCTGAGTAGTCTGCGGACTTCATTAGTGAAGGCTTTTATATCTTGCTTGCTTGTAGATAAGCGGATTGCAAGCAAATCCGCTTTGATATTTTCTGAACGCCCAAGTGCTGTATAAGGTGCAATACCGCATACTTGAGCAATTTTTAGGGTTTCTTTCTCAATCTCATTAAAATCTTGCTTTAGTTTTTGGTTGGCTTTAATGGCTTGCTTTAAAGAGGCTTTGAGTGTTTTGTTCTCTTGCTCCAGCTTGTCTTTAGCATCGCTGGCTTGTTGTTTCTCGCTCTGGGCTTTTTTAACATCGGTCAAGTCTTTGACTTTATCTATCACTTTTTCAAAGAACCCCTTGTGGTAGAGTTTATCCACACGGGCTCTGGTTTGCTCTAAAGGTTCATTGGAATAACGGGCAATGTTTGTCTCTCTTTCTAAGGCTTGCTCTTCTGTTAATCGTTTGGCCCTTTCTTCTTCTTTCATTACCGCCCACGCTCTAGGTTCAATGCGTTTGCGTTTACCAGCCACGCCGTAAAGCCCCTAGCTTTAGCTATGGGGATATAAGGCTAGCACAAGCATGGCTGTGCTAATATTTGTGNNAATCCTCTAACTTTAGTTATGGGAGAGTATGTCAATCTCCCGTTTATCAATGCCTCTTTGCATACTGAGCCATTTAGCCACTAGAGATTGCAAATCTCTAAACCATTGGCGTTGGCGTTGTTTGTCTCTAAACACACATTTACCTGTTTGTTTATCAAGGGGTAAAAACTCAATGTGCCCGTGGTGGTTAATCACTGGATTGCCCGCATCATCAAAATGCCCCTCATCATAATGGCGGGCACACATAATGACTTGCCATTTAAACTCTGCTTCTAGTTTGCGAGCGACCATCTCCACATCTTTAAGGGTATGGGTGGGCTTGAGATTGATCACGGCAGACCAGCCTTGGGGCTGTTTGAAATGCGGACCTTTGTGCCGTCTTTTTTCAAATTCTACATTGGCTCTATCAATGATGGCACTCTGGATCTGTTGTGCTTCTTCAACACTACAAGAGAGCTCTACGCCTTCTTTATGTGCCCAAGCACTAATGGGCAAGACATAATCAGGGGGCAAATCTCTTGTATTGTGTTGGACTTGAATGGGGTTGGCGGTTTTTTTGATATGGATACAGGCAATCTCACCCATTTAAACTACCTAAGAGTTAGGGGGTGTTTTACTATCACCTTTAGATTGATTAACACCACCTTGTTCATTTTCTCTTTGGCGTGCTAATTCCATTGCTTGCACCACTTGGGATTTGAGCTCACCTTTCTCTTTGTATTGTTGTTCCAAATCTTGTAATTTTTTAGAAGCTTGGGCAATCTTTAGTTCTAAGTCTTTTTCACTCTTACGTATCCGATCAAAAAGCTTAGAAATCTCTCTATAACTCATCTTATTCAAATCAGGTTGTGTACTCTTTTTATTGCTTTGATTAGCCACCAATTCTCCTTATTATCATTTGGGTTTATACTCTAGCACTTATTAACAATTTTAAAAATTTATTTTTTAAAAAATTCACATTTAAGAGTCCCGCCGATTAGGCGCAAACTCCACCCGATAAAGGCATAATGCCGTGCCCCGTGTGGGCTTATCGGGTAAGTTTGCAAATTTACCCGGTTAAATATCTTGCTACGCTACGATACCGCCCCACACGGGGGTTTTTAACTTGGTAAATTTGTTTTTTAAGAGAGGGAGAGTGAGAGAATTTTTTACGTGATAAATACATTTTGAGTGAAGAGAGTTTGTTATAGGATTAGACTTGTGTTATGTATTAAGAGGCTTTGTTGTTCTTGGGGATGTTGCTCTTGTCTAGCAAGCAACAATAATCACTCCACATATTTCCTAAACCAATTCTCAAAATGTTTGGCACTATCAAAGCTAAAAGGCTTTAAAGACTTACGGGGTTTATCCACATCTTGGATATCCACTTGGATATGCCCGCTTGGAAGTGTGGTGATGTCTTTGATTTTAAGACTAGAGGGCACACCATTAGAGTTCATATAAAGTGTTCTACCAATGTAGCTCCTCAAGATGTCTTTGTAGCTTGTGGATTGTTGAGATGGCTGTTGTCCTCTGGTGAGATTTTTAAAAGTTTTAAAGCCATTGGGTTCTTGTTGGAGTTCTATACTTGTTTGTGTGGGTTGTTGGGTTTGTGTAGATTGTTGTTGTGGTGTGGGTTGCTCTTGTGTTTGCTGTGTTGGTGCTGGTTGTTGGTTTGTATTAGTCAATGGGTAGTCCGCTATCTTTAACCAATTGGCACGGGCTATTTGCTCTAAAAGTGCTTCTTTGTTAGGGAGGACGGCGTGGGTTTCATGGGCTTTGACTTCTTGCCCCCGATTGTAGTATTTGAGCACAAACTCATAACCCTTTTCAACGGGTTGAATCTGATCAATGACGAGTGTAACATAGAGTTGTTGGGGGTGTTGGAAGGTATGACCTAGGATTTCCATTGCTAGCTCATCTTGTTGTTTTTGCTCTGTTTGTTTCCTAGAACGCTGGAGTTCTTTGAGCATACGATCGCTTCTGATTTTCCACGCAATGGTTCTTATATCCCTTTTTGCTTGTTCTCTATCTTTGCTGGTCTTGGTAACAGGTTGGAAGTAGAATTGGATATGGGTGATGCGATTGCCCATGCCTTTTGTTTTGAGTTTCTCATAGCAAAGGTTTTTGAAGTGGGGGAGCTTGTTGAGTTCTTTGAGGGCGGGTTTGAGAATTTGCACTTCAAGTTCACACATTTTGTAATCAACGGGTATCCCCATCAATTCCCTAAACTTCACCCACTCCATTTTAGGGGGCACACCTGTGCTTTTCCATTGCTTGAGAAGGCGATAAAGTGTCTTAGCATACTTACCGCTGATGTTTTGAAACTCTAGGAGTTCAAAGGAAGTGAAGTTGCCATTTAGATAGTTGAGTAGATAACCAAAGTAAGGCATATTGACTTGGATTTCCATACTCTTGACTTGGGCTTTTTGAGTGTCGTGGTAGTTGATTCTAAACTTCCTAAAGAGCATAATATTTTCATCGGCAAGTGGATGGAGTATCCAAAAGTTAGCTAGTCTGATATTTTTCCAAAGTCTTTTAACAACACTGCTGAGCTCACTTTGGCTGATCTTAACCGCATGCACCATAGCCTTGATTTCGTTAATGTCAAAAACCAAGAGCTCATCTTGTTTCTCTTTGAGCTTGTGGAAGATCGCAAAGAGCAGGTTTGTTTCTAATGCGCCTAGCTTGCCTAGAGAGACAGAATTAACATCGTTATGGAAGCTGACATATTTTTCAGAGATGATATTGGGGATTGGGTGTTGGGATTGGGAAATGACTTGGGTTGCTAGGGGGTGTTCTGTATTTAGCGTGTTGGGTTCTATAGTGGTTTGATCTATGGTTTTCTGCATAGAAATGGTTTGAGTAGGTGGAGTTGGATCTGAAAATTGAGAGGTTGTGTTTTTTGTAAATAAAGCCATTATTTGCTTAAGGCATTCAGTCTTTTCCCTATTTAAGGCATCTTTGAATGTTGCATCAACTTCTGTATCCATAAGTGCTTGTAGTTGCTTTAGTTGTTGCATCAAACTCTTCCGTTGTTCGCTCATATCCATACCTCGTAACTCAAAAAATCAAACAATACATGGCACACGGATTATATCAAAAAATGAGCTATAAACTTAAATACATTTTTACTTGCGGATTTTCCTATTCATAGTGCGGATTTTCCTATTCATAGTGCGGATTTTCCTATTCATAGTGCGGATTTTCCTATTCATAGTATCCCATGAGCCACACACCACACGAGCTTCCCGAGGGGTCTAAAAGGTTAAAAAGACGAAGTCTTTTAAAAGGGTTAAAAACCCGCGCGCGGGGAAAGCTTAAAAATGGTCGAAATTTGCAAAAAATACGTGTCTTGCATGAATCGGTAGACCAAGCTGACGCTTGGCTATCACTAAGATTTTGTCCTTGGGGGGCAGATGCCCCCCAAACCCCCAAGAGGGCTTTTGAAGTGAGAAAATGTTGTATTGGCTGGAGATTCAAGGGGTTTAGGATGAGATTGAAGTCTGTGGGGGAGTGTGGGATAGACAAGGGTTACAGAGTGTCCTAGAGTGTCCTACAACCAACAGCTAGCAAGATTGGCGGTGTTTGGTTTGACACGACTGGGGCGATCGGATAATGACTGCTAGACTGGAGTAATCCAAAAGATTGGCAGAATATGGATTTTTGGAGAATCGAAGGGTTTTGAGAAAAGATTTGGAGAGAACTCAAATCGTATATAGTGTTTAAAGGGGTCTAGGAAGCTCATAGAGCGACAGATAGAGGGTGGGGAGTATCTTACCAGCCACGCCGTAAAGCCCCTAGCTTTAGCTATGGGGATATAAGGCTAGCACAAGCATGGCTGTGCTAATATTNNTATGGGAGAGTATGTCAATTGGTGTATTAAGCAAAAACCAGTACTCTATATGGTAGAGTCTGGTTAAATTCGGTGTGGATTTCCACTCATCTCTCGGTTTTACCGGGAGATCTCTTCTTGTCAGTGTTTTGCTTGCCTTTTTGTTCTTGTATCCTTTTGTTTAGTTCCGGATGGATTATCTTTATTAAGGAGTTTTTGCAAGGTGAGATAGGCGAAGAGGGCGCAGTGCTTAAGAAAGTCATTGAGGACAAATTAAAGTTAGAAATAGAGCTTGTGCACTTGGAGTTTGAAGTGTTGCAAGAGCAGTTCAGAGCAAATTGGGGAGATGGTCCGTGGAATTTTAATTGGGGCGATTCGGAGTTTGAAAAAATTTTAGAGACGCTCAAGACTGTTTTTACCAGTGCTACATTTGCCACTTTGTTTGAAAGCCTCACTTCAACTTTAGTTAATGCCTTTAATCTTGGTTCAAAAGCCATAACTGTTGCAAAGGGAGCAGCAGTTGCCTTAGCCACGCTCACTATTGTGTTAGAAATGGTGCAAACATTCATGGAAAAAAAGGCAGAAGGAGACCTAGAGGGTTTTAAACAAAAATTGCGGGCACAATTAGAGCAAATACAAAAGAGGGTTTTGGACATTGTGACACAATGGTATACAAAAAGCCTTGAGAATTACCAAGAGCGTGCTAAGACTATCCAAGAACACCAAGAACAAATAGACATCAAGACGGCGCATAAAAATGCACTAGAGGCGTGGATTGCACAAGGTGAGTGTATAGAGGTGCAGATGCGGGCATTGTATTGAATTGATGGGTTTTTACAAGAAAGAGATTGATGATTTAGAACAGACTCGTGGTGGGATAAAGAAACAAAGCATAGAGACACAATGTGAATCATATGCAAAATTAGAGAGCCTAATCCTCGCTTTTGTGTTCTGCATTTAATCTGCTCTAACTCATCAGGAGTGAAATATATCTCGATTGATTGTATTGCATTTTTGTATTTATCTTAAATTCTTAAATTAGAGTAAAACAGCAAAGGCAAATTAAATCTTTAATTTAATCCACATTTTCCTTGAATCATTGTCCCTTAATCACAATCACCAAGTTAAATATCCCATTTGCTATTCCACGGTAATCTTGCCACACCCTAATAACTTCGGGTTTAAAGGCTTCGGGTTTAGGTGTGGCAAAGACTAGGGTCCAAAATAGCATTGAAACGCTCTAGGAACATTTTAAGGCTTTAGACAATGGTGTTTGGACCGGTTTCTACAAAAAATCTTGCATTTTAAAAGCTTTACTATGGGCTAAAATGGTTATTTTTGGGTTCGTTGGTTTGACCGCTAGATTTATCCTTATTCTCCGTATAAGCCCTTTCCACTTCACGGATATTTTTGAGT
>NZ_FZLB01000071.1:0-4675 GCF_900196775.1 Helicobacter bizzozeronii | reverse complement strand
TTCAAATTCCATTTCTTTTAAGCGTTTGAGTTGGGCTTGTTGCTCTAACCAGCCTTGCAAATGCTCTTCCCAATAGCGTTTTAAAAAGTCTTGTTCTAATTCCTTGAAAAACATCGCCTTCAAGTGCTTTTCAATGGCGGGGTAAAAGATGTCATGTTGCTCTTTTAAAAAGCTAAAATCCAGCCCTTCCACTTGGGTTTTCACCAAAGAGAAAAGGGATTGTTGCACCCTCTCTCTAGCCTCTTGTTCTAATTGTGTGCGGGTTTGTTCTAAGCCCTTTTGTTCTTGCTCTAAGAGGGTTTGCATCTGAGCTTGCAAAGAGGCTAACAAAATATGTTCTTGGGCTTGCCAGTGCTGTGTGACTTGGATTTTAATGTCCTCTAAGAGTCCTTTTAACTCTTGGGGGCTTAAAATGTCCTCTAGGCTCAACTTGGCAATCACCGCCTCTTTAAGACTCTCTTGCACCTCTTGGGTGATTTGTTGCGTGTCAATCTGTGTGCGCGCCTCTTGGCTAATTTGGGGGATAATGGTTTGCATAGCTTGGTTAGCCAGAGTTTCTAAACGCATTTGCATATCGAGCTTAAATTGGGGGTTCTCTAATTTGTCTTGGATTGCCTGCTTGAATTGCGTTTCTAATTGCTGGGCTTTGTTAGCAAACTGGGTTTCATTCTGCTTTTTAAGCGTGCTTGTAGCGAGCTCTAAAAGGGCGATACTCTCTTGTTTGGTCTTTTCATTGGCTTTTAATAATTCTTGGATTTTGTTGTAAAGCTCCATTTTGCCCCTTTTGATGGACTTTCTAGCGTGGTGGGGAGAAATAACAAGCCTAATGGGAATTTAAGATGCCACCACGCTAGAACACCTACCAGTGCGCCGACATCTTAACAATTTTGTAAAGGGCTGACAAGGGTTAAACGCTCCAGTGGAGCGTTTAATGGAGCGGAGCGGAAGGCATCGCCTTTAATGGAGCGTAGCGGAAGCTGCAGGGTTTTAAGGGTCATACGGGCAACTAGATACCAAAGGACGGAATTCGTAGCATTGACAAGGGCATAAGCCCACCTAAAGTGGCGTAAGCTTTTAATGATAAGAGATTTAAGTTCATAGAGGGTAAAATAAAAACGCCCCCAAATGGGGGCAACACCTGTTATATGGAGGTTTTGCCATGAAAAAACATGGTAAAAACTCTACTAGGTTATTTTACCTAAAAATTAGCCTTTGGGGGCTTAATTTTGTCCTCAAACGCAAAAGGGTGGAAAAATCCTAGCTAGAGTCCCCCCCTTGGGGGGTTCTCCTTAAGGTGCAACTGAACCCCTCACACAACTCCCTTAAAACCCCTTTTTGCCATTATGTGTTATCATAGGGTGCGGATACCATAGCGGGTCGCCTTTTTAGCCATCATTTGGAGTATCAATTCTTGTTGAGGGTTGGGAGTTGCAGTGGGTGGCGCTCCGGAGAGGAGACCAACTATGAAGTTATTTATAATCTTCGTGGTGCTTGTGGTGCTGGCTACACCACTGCATTAAACTAAAAAGAGGGGCACCCCTTAGGGGGTGTCCCCTACCACGAGGATTATTGTATCCAGTTGTTTTAAACACAAACTTAACCCATATCCCCCTCATCTTGCACTAGGCTGTAATAAGCCACAAACTCCTTAAACATTGTTTGTTTTTCTAATTCTAATGCGCTTAAGGGCTCTTGTGTGGTGTTGAAAAACACATTTTTTAAATCTTTTCTTTGAGCTTGTGCATACTCTAGGGGGCGCTGAGTGGCTGTTAAAACCTCGATGTCAAAGCAGTCCCAATACGCCTTAACATAGGCGTTATACGCCTCTTTGAGTTTAAATTCCTCCTCTAAGGGGATAGAGGGCTCTTCTTGGTCTTTGATGGCTTCATATTCCAACACCGCGGGGCTTTTGGTGGGTAGGGTTGTGCCCTTTTTTTGTTGGCGTGTCAAAACAACTAAATCACCCTTATTGTGCTCTAGGGTGCTTCTCGTGCGCTGCCTGATGTTTTCTTTATAAGCCTCTATTAAAACCCCCTTAGAATCAAAAATATAAGTTAAGTCAATGGGGACACTCACCCAGCCTCCAGAGCCTCCACCAGCAGTGTTCCAACTCCCGCTATAAACCCGCTCATACTCCCTCTTTTGCACTTTAATTTGTGTCTCTAGGCTAAACTCACTCTTGGGCAATTTGAGCGCGTCTGGGTAGGGCATTTTATCAAAAAGGGGTAATCTCTCCCCCTTGGCGTAATAGCGCATCTGCTCTAAAAAACGGTAAGCGTTGATTTGATTAATTCTAGGGTGGATGTCTTTGTGCATATGCTCGTTAAAAAGCCTTTGGGTGATAGAAGTGTCAAATGCCCCAAAGTAATCCCCGCTGAGTTCCTTAAAGCCGCTTTTAATCTCCTCCATTCTGCGCTCTAAGTTGCGTTTATAGGTCTCTAGGGTGTCCTTATCATTCTCTTTAAACTCCGCTTTGGGGAAGGGCAGATTAAGCGGGTCATAGTCAGCATTACCGGCTAAGTGTCTATGGGCGCGGTTATTCAAGCCTTCAGCTTGTCTGTTATCTGTGGGCTGCCCTAGAATGCCCTTCATGGGGCTAAAGCCCTCTAAACCCGCTTTATAACCCAAACTGCCCGGATTCTCCCCCTTGTAAATATGCCCCTCTGGGAAGATCGCATAAGGCTTATAAATCAAATTGTAATTAATGCTATTTTGCTTCTCATTTAAGGACTTGGTTATACTCGTGGCTTGTTGCAAACTGCTAGAGGCTTGGGCATAAAAGCTTTGGGCATTTTGGGCATTTATGTTAATCACATCTTGAGCCACAGAGACACCAAAATTAGCCACACTGGCTGTTACAGATGTGCTCAAGGCGGCAATGGATACAGCACTGCTAGCCCCAAAGCTCACCACAGAGAGGGCAACCCCTGCAATTAAAGACACCAAATTATCAATGAAATTAAAGAGATTATCCCCCTTAAAGATGTCGCTAAAGACCTGAAAATGGCTATTAGCCTTGTGTTTAGCATATTGCCCAGCCTGCTGGTGCAAGATAGAATCGCTAATGTCTAAATGGTAGCGCGCCCTTGTGTCGTTGTAGGATGCGTATTTTTCTTGTTCTCTATGCCTCAAATAAGCCAAATACTCCGAGCTTTGTCGGTCCCAAACAAGGGGCATCAATCCTCTTTGGTGTAGCGGATATTAAACACCTCTTGCGCGCTGGTGGCATTTTGCACTTGATCCCTCAAGCGGTGCCGTTTGCCAAGCAAGGTGGCTAATTGTTGCATGTAGTCATTATGCTTTTTGAGGATTTTACTAGCCAACACTTTTCTATCCTCCCCCCTAGCTTGGGCGAGCTGGTCTAAAAAGGGGGTATCCCCCTCTAGGTTTGATGCCTCCTGTCTTTGCAGCTCAAAGGTCAGCACTTCATCTAGGGGGATGTATTCCTCTTGCACGCTTTGCATTTGCGCCTCAAATGCGGCGTTAATAAAATCTAATTGCCGCTCTTTGATCTGCTCTAACTCTAAGGGGACTAACTCCCCTGTATCGCTTAGCTCCAGCCCAATCGCATACTGCCATTCCTCCCCTTGGGGCAATTCCATAATATGGAGTTGGTCGGCATTATACTCTGGCAAAGTGTCCCCCTTAAAGATGTCCTTAATGGTGTTATCCTCAATGAGGGCATAAAAGCGATCGGGCAAACACTGCCCCAACTTGGGCGTTCCCTCTTGGGGGTTATCTATGCTGGTGGGGCTATCTGGGGGTGTTATCTTAGCACTATACACGCCTGTGCTCTCTTTAGTGGGCTGGGGTGTTAATGGGCTTTGTTCTGTGTTGCCCTCTAAGTCGCCATCAGCGTTGGCTGCTTGCTCGATTATGTAGTTTTCTAATTGCTCTAACTGGGCTTGTTCTTGGGGGCTTAGATCATCCATACTCTCTCCTTGCAAATAAAAGCATTCTAGCTTGCAAGAGATAGGGGGTCAAGGGTTAAAGCCGAAGGCTTTAATGAGCAAAAGCCCCGCTTTTGCAAAATGCTTTAGCATTTTAATCGTTAAACGGGCAATTAGAATGAAAAGGCTTTAATGGAGCGTAGCGGAAAGCAAGGCGTTTAATGAGCAAAAGCCCGCCTTTAGCCCCAATGCACTAAAATATGCGGGTTACATTATTGGGCTAACCTTTTGAATCGTGCTAAGTTGGAGCATTGGGCTTAATCAAGCCTTTAAGGGGCAGGAGCAGTAGTGGGTCACTCTCCTAGAAAGGAGAGCCTAATATGAAGCTTGTCTTCTTAGCCTTAGTGGTTATAATGGTTTTAGCGCAGCCATTATATTAAAAACCCTTTAACCACCCTCTTTTGAGGGTGGGGGCCCACTAAGTGCTATTGTAACGCAAAAATCCTAATTTTTACATAACCCCCTCAATACTCCAAATGATGCGCGCTGGGGTATTTTTGCCACTCGGAGCCTTTGGGCTTTTTAGGTGGGTTGTTCTCTTGTGTGGGGTCTGTTTGCCCCTCAATGGCTTGCACTTGGCTAATCTCTTCACTGGTGGTGTGGGCTTGCACTAATGCGCCTTGTTGGCTGTATTTTTGCGCTTTGGCCTGCAATTCTAAAATCTGGGCTTGGATTTTTTGGAGTTCTAGGGCTTGGAGTTGTTCATTATAGGGGGCTTGTGCTTG
>NZ_FZLB01000064.1:0-1428 GCF_900196775.1 Helicobacter bizzozeronii | reverse complement strand
AGAGAGAGGGTGCAACAATCTCTTTTCTCTTTGGTGAAAACCCAAGTTGAAGGGCTGGATTTTAGCTTTTTAAAAGAGCAACATGGGATTTTTTACCCCGCCATTGAAAAGCACTTGAAGGCGATGTTTTTCAAGGAATTAGAACAAGACTTTTTAAAACGCTATTGGGAAGAGCATTTGCAAGGCTGGTTA
This sequence comes from Helicobacter bizzozeronii, assembly GCF_900196775.1. Taxonomy (NCBI): domain Bacteria; kingdom Pseudomonadati; phylum Campylobacterota; class Epsilonproteobacteria; order Campylobacterales; family Helicobacteraceae; genus Helicobacter; species Helicobacter bizzozeronii. The sequence goes on along the minus strand of NZ_FZLB01000064.1, from coordinate 1,236 downwards.
GAGCAACAAGCCCAACTCAAACGCTTAAAAGAAATGGAATTTGAAGCCCAGTTGCACTTAGAGAGTTTGTTACTCAGCAATGCGCTTAAGATGTTGCAAGGCTATGAAATGGGCTTAATGGATATGCGCCTCAAAGAATGGCAATTTGCTAATGATATGGCATTAGCCTTGAAACGCCAAGAGCTCATCAAACAAGGCATTTTACAAGAGGAATGGCTCCACACCAAAGCGTATAAGGTGCATTAATGGGAACACTAGCTGAAATGACACAGAGGGCTAGCCAAGCCCTCAAGCAAAACGCCCAAGAGCTCTTAGAGGGGCTTAATCAAGTCCCTAATGGGAGCAAAGCCCTAGTGGCGGCTAAGGCGTTACAAGAGGAATCAGACCCGCAGCAAGAAACAGAGAAACGCGATTTTAGCCCCTTCATCATTGAGGAAAACAGCAACACAGAGGGCAACACAGCACAGAGCCAACAAAATACGCCCATACCCACAACGGGCATCAAGCAACTAGATAGCAAGATCAAAGGGCGTAATTTGAGCCTCTTTGATTACTACATGGCTAAGAATTATTTAGGCATTAATTTGGGGGTGTTCTTGGGGGGGAGTTTGGAGCTCAACCAAAAGATGGCAAACCGCACTAAAGCCACAGCCGATGTCTATGAAACCATTAAAGCCCTAGACTTGGGGGATAATATCATCAACAAAGCCCAAGAAAATAGCGGGACACTTAACGGACTGGCTAGAAAGCTCAACAAAATAACCGGCGGGTTTATTCCCTTAAGCCCAGAGTTAGCCCAAACTGACACGGCGGTCAACCAATACACTTATGCCACGGCTAGATCGTTCACCAGTGGGAAAATCACTGACCAGACCCTAGAGGATTTAAAACACATCACCCGCTTTGGCTTGAGGGGCAAGCAGGAGAACACTGCAAGGCTAGGGGAGACCCAAAACATCAATCTAAACTACTTGGCTAGCCAGTTGCATAATTTGCAGGCATTAGGGGGGGTGATTACTCCGGACATGCAAGCCAAACTTTTAGAGCACAAGCTCAAGGCAAAATACATCCAAGAGAGCAAGGGCAAGATTGATTTAAAAACATATAACCAAATTGGCAAGGGGTTATGATGGCGGTGTTATACAATGGGAACACGAGAAACTGGAATTACACTGCCCCGGGAGTGGCTAAAGAGTTGTTAATCACCATCACGGGGTTTGACATACTCCCCATAGC
>NZ_FZLB01000072.1:0-14709 GCF_900196775.1 Helicobacter bizzozeronii | reverse complement strand
CCCCTAAGCCAACCCCCCCCACTGCCCAGCCCACGCCCAGCTTAGATGCTAGCGCGCTCTTTGCTAAACTCATTGCCCATTTACGCCTCTCAAACCCTGAGTTGGGCGAGACTTTTGAGCGTTGTATCCGCTTTGTCTCCTTCAAAGATCAGGTTTTAATGTGGGAATCGCGTGCCAACCAGCAAGACAAGGCAATTTTAGGCAAATACTATAAAAGCCTCATTGTGCCACAAGTGCAAGCCCTCTATGGGCAGGGCGTGAGTATCAAGCCCATGAAAGCCGATGCGCTCCAAAAGCACAATCATTGCCAAGAATTTATGGCAAATCACCAGCCCTTGATGAAAGCGATGACTCAGCATTTGAGTATCACGGGCATAGAAGAACTAGAGGAACGCTGATGCGTTTGCAAGCCAGTTTAGAGGATTTAAGCCCGGTGCTAGCATGTTTGCATGCCAAAATTGCTAGCCACCCTTTGCCCCTTGTGTTTTTATTGCAAGGCGATCTAGCCAGTGGCAAAACCACCCTCGTGCAACGCTTTTGTGCTAGCCTAAATGCCCCGCATGCCACTTCACCCACCTTTAGTTTATTGCACACCTACCAAGCCCCCAAGTTTAATATTTACCACTACGATTTTTATTTAAAATCCTTGCCTGAGTTGGTGGCTTTGGGCATTTTGGAGCATTTGGAGTTAGAGGGCGTGCATTTTATTGAGTGGGGGGCTAATTTAAAAGAGATGTTGATTCAAGCGGGCTTTAAAGTGTGCGTGGTGAATTTAACCCGCCTAGATCAAGGTTGTTTATACGAGATTATAGATGGATAAACTCATTGCCCATAATTTAAGCAAGCAGATCAAAAAAACTAAGATCGTGCATGATGTTTCCTTAGAAGTGCATAGCGCGCAGGTGGTGGGCTTGCTAGGGCCCAATGGGGCGGGCAAAACCACGACCTTTTATATGATCTGTGGGTTATTACAGCCCAGTGGGGGGAGTGTGTATCTCAATGATATTGAGCTCTCTAGCTATCCTTTACACAAGCGATCCAACATGGGGATTGGCTATTTGCCCCAAGAATCGAGCATTTTTAAGGATTTGAGCGTGCTGGATAATTTGATGTTGGCTGCCCAAACCACTTTTAAGAGCAACAAGGAAGCCATGAACAGAATTGAAGAAATGCTAGATGCCTTTAATATCCAAGCCATCAAGGATCGCAAGGGCATGTCTTTAAGCGGGGGGGAGCGCCGGCGCGTGGAGATTGCGCGCGCGCTCATTAAAAACCCTAAATTCATCTTGCTAGATGAGCCCTTTGCCGGGGTCGATCCCATTGCGGTTTTAGACATCCAAAAGATCATCGAACGCTTGGTGGAAATGAATATCGGGGTGCTCATCACCGATCACAATGTGCGTGAGACCTTGAGCGTGTGCCATAGGGCTTATGTGATCAAAAGCGGGACTTTGCTAGCCAGTGGGACCAGCGAACAAATTTATGAAAATGCCCTCGTGCGTAAATATTACTTAGGCGAGCATTTTAAGGTCTAACATGGCAATTTTACGCCCCCAACTAGCCACCAAAAACAAGCTTTGTGCCACATTAAAAAGCTGGTTACCCATTTTGCAAAGCGACCCCCTAGAGATTGAGGAAACCTTGCAGGCTTACGCCCAAGATAACCCCTATTTGAGCGTGCAAAGTGGTTTGAGCCAAAATTTAAGCCACCATAGAGATACCCGCTTAAAAAACACCATGAGCGACAAGATCGAAGCCTTGAGCGTGTATGAAAAAAGCCTATATGAGAGTTTGTGCGAACAGATCACCCCCCCGCTTTTCCCCACGCCCCTATCTATGCAAATTGCCCATGACATTTTAGATAATCTCAATAGCGAGGGGTATTTTGAGGGCGATTTAACACAGCAAGCCCAGAGTTTGGGCATAAGCCCCCAAGAATATGAAAAGGTGCGGCAACGCTTTGCCTACCTTGACCCCCCGGGCATTGGGGCATGCACTTTGCAAGAGAGTTTTTTATTCCAACTCAACCACCATGACGAACTAGACACGCCCACCTACGACTTATGCGCCCAAATTATCCAAAATTTGGAATGCCATAAAGAATTTAGCCACCTGCCCAGCTATGCCAAAGCGATGCAAACCATCACTTCTTTTAAAAATCCGCCGGCATTGGATTTTGCTGATAAAATCCCCCCCATCATTCCCGATCTCTTGGTCTTAGAAGAGGGCGGGAATATCTCCGTGCAACTCAATGAGGGGTATTACCCCAAAGTGGTCATCGAAGAGATCAAAATCAAGCAAAACAACGCCTATCTAAAAGAAAAGCTCAAAGAGGCACGGGACTTAGTCGATGCCCTGCAAATGCGCCACCAGACCATCCAAAAAATCGGGCTCATGCTAGTAGAATACCAATACGACTTTTTCAAGGGCAAGGAGATCAAGCCCATGCGCTTGGTGGATATTGCCAATGAATTTGGCTACTCACCTAGCACCATCTCACGGGCGATCTCTAATAAATATTTGGAATGTTCTAGGGGTATTTTCCCCATTAAAAGCTTTTTCACCACCGCCCTAGAAGGCGATGTTTCTAACGCCTCGATCAAAGATTTTATCTTGGAGTTGGTCAAAAATGAGGATCGCCAAAGACCTATGAGCGATCTAAAAATGTTGGAGTTGGTGGAGCGCAAATTTGGGCTTAAAATGGTGCGCCGCACGATCACCAAATACCGCAAACTTTTAAACATCGCTAGCTCATCTGAGCGCAAAAAACTTTATGGCATGCGTCTAGGCTAGTGTTATAATAGCCATTTTGGAGGTTTTATGGGATTTTTAGATCAAAAAAGCGTGCTGATCACGGGGGGGACGGGGAGTTTTGGCAAAGCCTGCGTGCAAGCCCTCTTAAACCAGCACAACCCTAAAAAAATCATCATTTATAGCCGTGATGAACTCAAACAATACCAAATGGCACAAACTTATAGCGACCCTAGAATGCGCTTTTTTATCGGGGATGTGCGGGACAAAGATCGCCTAGCAAGTGCTATGCAGGGGGTGGATGTGTGTATCCATGCCGCCGCACTCAAACATGTCCCCATTGCCGAATACAACCCTCTAGAGTGCATTAAAACCAATATTTTAGGGGCAAGTGCGGTCATTGAGGCGTGTTTAAAAGAACAAGTTGGGCATGTGATTGCTTTAAGCACAGATAAAGCCAGCAACCCGATCAATCTCTACGGGGCGACCAAGTTATGCAGTGATAAGCTCTTTATCAGTGCAAATAACATGAAGGGCAAGTCTGCTTGTAAGTTTAGCGTGGTGCGTTATGGGAATGTGGTGGGCTCTAGGGGGAGTGTGGTGCCCTTTTTTAAGGACTTGGTGGCTAGGGGGGCGGATTTTATCCCCATCACCGATCCTAAAATGACTCGTTTTTGGATCACGCTAGAAAAGGGCGTTCAATTTGTGTTGCAAAGCTTGGAGCGCATGCATGGGGGGGAAATCTTTGTGCCTAAAATCCCTAGCATGAGTATTTTAGACCTCAAGCAAGCCCTAGCCCCTGATATTCCTATTAAGATCGTGGGGATTAGACCGGGCGAAAAGCTCCATGAGGTGATGATTAGCCGTGATGATCGCGCCTTTGAATTTGAGGATTTTTATATCCTAGAACCTACCATCTCTTTTCAAACCCCCATCGATTACAGCCTAACCCTCTTGGGGGAGCGTGGTTATGCAGTGCCTGAGGGCTTCAGTTATAATAGCCTAGAAAACCCCCAACGCTTGAGTACATCCGAACTGCTAAAAATGGTCGCTACTCTATGAAAACTCTAGATTTGCTCGCCCAAAATACTTTGCTTCAAGATCGCCACATTTTATTATTGGTGAGTGGCTCGATTGCCGCTTATAAGAGCTTGGATTTGGTGCGTGCTTTTATCAAAATGGGGGCAAAGGTGAAAGTAGTGATGAGCCAGCAGGCGATGCGCTTTGTTACACCCTTGAGTTTTGAGGCACTGACTCATTACCCCGTGCTCACACACAAAAGCGAACGCTGGGATTTGAGCGATCCAAATTGCCCCAATCATATTAGTTATGCAAAGTGGGGAGAGGTGGTGCTAGTCGCTCCAGCTAGTGCCAACACCCTAGCCAAACTAGCGCATGGACTTGCTGATAGCCTCTTAAGTGCGGTGTTTTTAGCCAACGGCGCGCCTAAAATCCTAGCCCCTAGCATGAACACGCAGATGTTAGAGGCGCGCGCCACCCAAGAGAATTTAGAACGCCTGCGCTCTTGGGGTTGTGTGGTTGTAGAGCCTAGAGAGGATTTACTAGCCTGCAACACACAGGGCAAGGGGGCAATGGCAGACATTTTAGAGCTTGTGTGTGCCAGCGTGCAGGCTTTAAGCCCCAAAAGCTTTTGGGCGGGTCAAAAGGTCGTGGTGAGCGGGGGGGCGAGCTTGGAGAAAATTGATAGTGTGCGTTATATCTCCAACTTTTCTAGTGGTCTGCAGGCTAGTTGTCTAGCTTTGGCGTTGTATTTTTGGGGGGCTGAGGTGTCTTTGATCGCTAGCACTTTTGCTTTAGAGTTGCCCGCAGGCATTGGATGCTTAAGCGTGCAAAGTGGGGCGGATTTTCTGCAAGCCTTGCAAGAGAGGGCAAACCGGCAAAACCCACCCTTTTTATTCATGCTAGCTGCCATTAGCGATTACAAACCCACTACCCCCCATAAGGGCAAGCTCAAAAAGCAAGACTTGGGCGCGTCTTGGAGCTTAGAATGCGTGCAAAATGTAGATATTTTAGCCTCTTTAGAAGGGTTTATTAAAATTGGCTTTAAGGCTGAGGAGGAGGGCACTAATGCAATCACCAACGCTAGAAAACTACTAGATAGCCCCAAAAATGGGGGCAAGGGCTGTTTGGCGGTGTGCTTAAACACCCTAGACTCCCAGCCCTTTGGATCGAAACAAAACCAAATGTGGCTTTTAAGCGCGCAACATAGCCAGCACACAAAATACTTAAACAAACTTACCTTGAGTTTTGAGATTTTAAACTTTGTAAGCCAAGTTTGCCATGCTCAATCCCATTAGCGCGCTGTTGAACTTACAGCAACTCCAAAATATCATCAAGGACAACCCGCAACACTTTAATGCCACCCTGCCCCTCTTTTTAAAGGTGCTGGAAAAAAAGGGCGATAGTAAATATTTATTGCAACTGGGCAATCAAATTTTAGAAACCAAGAGCGCCAAACCTTTGATTATTGGGCAAAAATATTGGGCACTCATGCAAAAAAGCTCGGTGGGGGCGATCATGCTCTCTAATCTGATCCCTCAGCCCAAGATTATGGAACAACTCAAAAATGCGCCCTTAAAATTGGATCTGCACCAATTAAACCAGATTTTACAGCAAGAGGATTTTAAGGGTTATCACGAACAATTAGTGACCCATTTGACCCACGCCCAGAGCCGCCAAGATTTTTGGCTCTTGGGTAATTTGCTTTTATCCTTGCAACACCAAGTGGCTAGTTTCGTGATCAAGGACAAGCACCAAGAGGCGTTGATCCAGATTAAAAACAAAAAGGGCAAGCAAAAACAACTGGATTTTTACGCACTCTACCCACATTTGGGGGCTTTGCAAGGGCATGTATTGTGGCAAGAACCCCATTTGAGCCTGCACATTGTGGTGCTCTATGAGAACACCGCGCGCCTTTTGGAACAATATAAAAACACCCTCAAAGGTTTTGATGTGGTGCATATCTCTACTAGCCCATACACCATTGAACCCCTCTTTGGATTTGAAGAAAGTTTGTTGGACACGCGGGGGTAAAATCTTTTTGAGCACGCAAGAAGAGCCTAACAGAGAGTTTGCTTTGTGCTTTTTTAGTAATTATAAGGAAACAAAAGCTAAAATAGGCTAAATAATACCCTAGAGAAGGTTGTGATGAGTAAAGAATTGGAGTCCTTGGAGAGTCGGAGCGAGTCTGAAGAATTCAAAGAATACATGAAGGAGTATATGCACGGAGAGGATGAGTCGGAGCAAAAAGGGGGCGTGAAAGAGGGCGTGGTTGTTTCGATCAACGAGCAAGAGGGCTATGCCATGGTGAGTGTTGGGGGCAAAACAGAGGGCAGACTTTCTTTAGAGGAGATTTTAGATGCACAAGGGGGGTTGCTCTTTAACCTAGATGACACCATCCCGGTTTATGTGTCGCATAAAGGTGAGCGGGTTAGCGTTTCTTATAGAAAGGCTCTAGCCTTTGGGAAAGCCCAAGAAAAAATCCAAGCCTTAGGGGAGGATTATAAAGACAAGATGATCGAGGGCGAGATTGTACGCGAAAGCAAGAACGGGTATGTCCTTGTGGATCGCGAGGGTGTGGAATACTCTCTCTCTAAGGCACAATCTTCCCTTAAGCGTGGGGAAAACCATTTAGGCAAACGGCTCAAGGTTTGTATCACTTCCATAGACCCCGAGCGTGGGTTGATTAGCGTTTCTAGGAAGCGTTTTTTTGATGTCTATAGCAAACACCAGCATGAGGTTTCTAAAAAGTTAGTCGAGTCTCAAGAGATTTATGATGGGGTGGTGAAAAGCGTTACGAGCTTTGGCGTGTTTGTAGAAGTCGATGGCGTAGAAGGGTTGGTGCATTACACCGAGATTAGCCACCGCGGTTCAGCCAATCCAAGCAAGCACTATAAAGAGGGCGATGGGGTGCAGGTTAAAGCCCTCGCCTATGATGAAGAAAAAAAACGCCTCTCCCTCTCCATTAAAGCCACTATGGAAGACCCATGGCATGAGATCCAAACCAAACTTAAAGTGGGTTATGCCATTAAGGTCGTGGTTAGCAGTATTGAAAACTACGGCGTGTTTGTGGATATTGGGAATGACATTGAAGGCTTTTTGCACATCTCTGAAATCTCTTGGAATAAAAATGTCAAGCACCCCCAAGACTACCTAGAGCTCAACCAAGAAATTGATGTCAAGATCATTGAGATTGACAGTAAGAACCGCCGTTTGCGGGTGTCTTTAAAACAGCTCTCTGATAAGCCTTTCAATGAGTTTATCTCCAAACACCGCGTAGGGGATTTGATTGAGGGCAAGGTAGCGACTCTAACCGATTTTGGTGCATTCCTCAATTTTGGGGGCGTGGATGGGCTCTTGCACAATAAAGATGCCTTTTGGGAACAAGACAAAAAATGCAAGGATCACTTCAAGGTAGGCGATGTGGTGCAGGTTAAGATTTTAAAGATCAACAAAGAGAATGAGAAAATCTCTTTGGAGATGAAATTTACCCAACCCTCCCCCGTAGAAACCTTTAGCCAAAAATATAAAGTTGGCGATGTGATTCAAGGTGCGGTGGTGAATATTAAGGATTTTGGCGTGTTTGTCAATGTTGATGGAGTTGATGTCTTGATTAAGAGCGAGGATTTACTCCCCCTTAAAAAAGAGGAGATCAAACTAGATGATGTGATCACCAGCGTGGTTGTGGCGATCGAAAAAGCCAATAACAAGGTCCGTGCTTCCGTGCGCCGTTTAGAGCGTAAAAAAGAGAGAGAGCAGTTGCAAGCTTTCAATGCCGGTGATGATAAAATGACCTTAGGAGATAAAATCTCAGGTAAATTCTGACTTGATTAATGAAGATTGCAAAGGTCCGCTCACTTGTTTTGTTGATCTTGCTTTTCTTTGCGCTTGCCCTTATTGCCTATGTGGGGCGGGGTTTGTTCATGCAACGTCCCCCCAAAGTTGAGCCCAAGAGTGCCCCTAAATTGCCCTTACCCAACTTAGCCGATACGCCCGTTGCGCCACAAAGCGATACCCCCATCATCTCAGAACCTGATTTTGCTTATCCCGTGCTTGAAAAGCGCGTGGGGGTTGAGTTTTTGGGCAGCTCCCATTCCCAAAAATTGCTCATCCGCAATTTGGACGCTTACAAGTCATTTTGTTTGCACGAGGTCTTAAAACAAGCCCATGTGGATTTTGCACTCGACAAACAAGCGCATGGCACGACCATTATCGTGTATTTGCCCCGCACCCCACACAAAGCCCTCTTAGATGAGTTGCGTTACTACCAAATCCCTTACCGCTTTGATTGATCCCAACTAAAGGAAATCCATGCAAGTTGCCATCTGTGATCCCATCCACCCTAAGGGCATCGCTCTGCTTAGCGAGCAAAAAGATATTCAGATTTTAGACTATTCTAAAATGCCTAAAAGCGATCTGCCCCTAGCCCTAAAAGGTGTTGCAGGGCTTATTACCAGAAGCATGACCCCCATCAACCCCCCCATGTTAGAGCATGCCAAAGATTTAAAGGTGCTGGTGCGCGCGGGCGTGGGCGTGGATAATGTGGATATGGATCTGTGCTCCCAAAAAGGGATTGTGGTGATGAATGTCCCCACGGCTAACACCATTGCCGCTGTGGAGCTCACTATGGCGCACATGCTCAATGCCGTGCGTTACTTGCCCAGCGCAAATGCCCAACTCAAATACGAACGGCTTTGGCGGCGGGAGGATTGGTATGGGAGCGAGCTTTATGGCAAGAAGTTAGGCATTATTGGCTTTGGCAATATTGGCTCACGAGTGGGCGTGCGCGCTTTGGCCTTTGGCATGGAGGTTATCACCTACGATCCTTATATCCACAAGTCCAAAGCCACCGATCTAGGGGTGTCCTACACCCAAAATTTTAAGGATATTTTGGCTTGCGATGTGATCACCATCCACACCCCCAAGAACAAAGAAACGATCAATATCATTGGAGCAGAGCAGATCGCCCAGATGAAAGAGGGTGTGATCTTGATTAACTGCGCTAGAGGGGGGCTTTATAATGAAGAGGCGTTATATGAAGCTCTTAAATCCCAAAAAGTGCGCTGGCTTGGAATCGATGTCTTTAGCAAAGAGCCCGGCACTGCTAACCCACTTTTAGAGCTTGATAATGTCTATGTTACCCCCCACATTGGGGCTAACACTTGGGAATCCCAAGAACAAATTGCCCTGCAAGCAGCCCAAGCGGTGGTGGATGCCCTAAGGGGGAGTGCCTATCCTAATGCGCTCAACCTGCCCATCCAAGAGGGGCAGATGGCTAGCTATGCCAAGCCCTATTTGGAACTCACCCAAAAACTGGGCTTTCTATCCTCCCAAATCAACAAGGGGGCTTTTAGCCTCTTAGAACTCACTTTAGCTGGTCCTATCAAAGAATACGCGCCCTCTTTGCTCAGTGCTGCGCTGGTGGGCTTACTCAAACCCTCTTTGAGCGAAAAGGTCAATTATATCAATGCCCCCTTTTTAGCTAAAGAACGCCATATTGCCTTGAACACCAAAATTTTAGAGGATGCCACGCCCTACACCAACTTAGTTACCCTGCAATTGAGCACGCCCAACCAAACCACGCAAGTGAGCGGGAGTGTCTTTGCCAACGATCTGCTCAAGATCACCAACATTAATGGCTTTGAAATGGATGTCAAACCCCAAGGCAACATGATTTTATTTAAAAATGAGGATAGACCCGGTGTGATTGGGAATGTGGGGCAGACTCTAGCCGAGCACAACATTAATATCGCCGATTTTAGATTGGGGCGTAACAACCATAAAGAGGCGTTAGCTTTGATCATTGTAGATGATCCCATCAACCCCGAAATTTTAGCCAAGTTGCAAACAATCCCGCATTGTTTGGGCGTGAATGTGGTTTCAATCTAGGTGCAAGCCCTCATCAACCAACTCAAAGCCCGTAACGAATTGCGGGTCATCTCCACGCCCCTAGACATTGCGCTAGAAATCCCACACACCGCCTACATTGAAGCCAAAAAGCCCCAAGGCGGGCAAGCCCTTTTATTCACTAACCCGGTGAGTGTCAAGCACTCTAAGCAGTTTGATATGCCCATCTTAATGAATCTCTTTGGATCGCAAGCGCGCCTAGAGCACATCATCCAAGAGCCTATTAAAACATGTTGTGCGCGCCTAGAGACTCTTTTGAGTCTGCAAAAACCCCAAAACCTCAAAGACGCTTGGCATTGGCTCAAAAACATCAGCACGCTCAGACACCTTGCCCCCAAGATCACCAAGTCCACTGACACCCACACCTACAAAATGGGCGATCAGGTCAATCTCTACGATCTGCCCATCCTCACCACTTGGGAAAAAGATGGCGGACCCTTCATCACGCTCGCCCAAATTTACACCCAAAGCTTAGATGGTAGCAAGAAAAATCTAGGCATGTACCGCCTACAAGTCTATGATCGCAACCATCTGGGCTTGCATTGGCAAATCCACAAGGACGCAAACCACTTTTTCCACGAATACCGCCAAGCACGGGTGAAAATGCCCGTGAGTATCGCCATTGGGGGCGATGCGCTCTACACATGGTGTGCCCAAGCCCCCCTGCCCTATGGCTTATTTGAGCTCTTGCTCTATGGGCTGATCAGAAAACAACGCCCCCAACTGATCCAATCACGCACCAACCCCATTGCTATCCCAAAAGATTGTGGGATCATCATTGAGGGCTGGGTCGATGTGGAAGAATTGCGCCTTGAGGGTCCCTTTGGCGATCACACCGGTTTTTACACCCCCAAAGAACCCTACCCCGTGCTAGAAGTGAGCGCGATTGCCACTAAGCCTGATGCGGTGTATTTGGCTAGCGTGGTGGGCAAACCCCCCTTAGAGGATAAATACTTGGGTTATTTCACCGAACGGCTCTTCTTACCCTTGCTCAAAAAAAGCGCGCATGGGCTACTTGATTATCACATGCCCGAAAATGGGGTTTTCCACAATTTGATCTTAGCCAAAATCAAACCCAGCTACCCCGGGCATGCCAGCCAAATCATGCACCATTTTTGGGGCACAGGGCAGATGAGTTTTGCCAAACATGCTATTTTTGTCGGTCCTAATGCGCCCAGCCTAGAGGATTACCCCAAAATCACCGATCACATCTTAAACCACCTCAATTTGCAATCTGTCATCATCACCGAGGGTATTTGCGATGCGCTCGATCATGCCAGCCCCGCTTATGCTTTTGGGGGCAAATTGGGCATTGATGCCACCAAACCCAGTGAGAACACCCCCAGTATTCTTAAAGATAGCGTGTTATTAGCCAAAATCCAAGAGGCGATGCCCGAAGCACAAATCTTAAAGCAATATGGAACACACACCAAAAACCCCCTTGCGGTTGTGGGCGTGCAAAAGAGACGCGCTATTTTACCCATTGCCAAAGCGTGCAGTTTTTTAAGCCCCTTTGTGTCTGTTTTGGTATTTGTGGATGCGTCTAAAAATGACCTTAACAACCCTTACATGCTTTTGTGGCGTGTGGTGAATAACATCGATGCCAAACGCGATGTGTGCGTCCATGAGGGGCTGTTACTCATTGATGGGACGGATAAAAACGCATTGGACAACCACCCCAAAGAGTGGCCACAAGAGACTGATTGCAGCTTGAGCGTTCTAGAAAAATTGTGCGATCAAAAACTCATCCCCCCTTTAGATGACCCGCTTTACAAGCATTACCACATTTTCAACTCGCCCAGCACCTAAAGGATTGTGATGGACTTTGCTAAAAACTTGGATCAAATCATCAGCCGCATTGAAAAAGCCCGTTTGGCTTATAGCCGCCACCACATCGTCCAGCTCATCGCCGTCTCCAAATACGCCAGCACAAAGCAAATTGCTACGCTGTATGCGTGCGGGCAACGCGCCTTTGGGGAAAATAAAATCCAAGACTTGCAAGCCAAGTCAGAGCATTTGGCAGACTTGCCCCTAGAGTGGCACATGCTAGGCAATTTGCAGAGCAATAAAATCAATAAAATGCTCGCCCTCAAGCCCTTTTTATTCCATAGTCTCCACTCTTTAGCCCTTGCCCAAGAAATCCAAGCGCGTAGCCCCTACAAGCTCAAAGCCCTTCTACAAGTCAATGTTTCTTTAGAAAAATCTAAAAGCGGGGTGCGTCCCGAGTGCGCCCTAGAGACCTACCAGCAAATCAAACAAACCTGCCCGCAAATTGAATTGCAAGGGCTCATGGCAATAGGTCCCCAGACTGAGGACACCCGCCAAATTGAGCATGCTTTTCAGAGTGCTAAAGATATTTTTGACAAGCTTCCCCAAGCCTCCATTCTGTCTATGGGGATGAGCGGGGATTTTGAGATCGCCATTAGTTACGGGGCTAATATGGTGCGTATCGGGCAAGCCCTTTTTAAAGAACCCAATTAGCCCAAACATCTTATAATGCCCCAAACATTGAGGAGAAACTATGTCTAATATGGGAACTTTAGACACCAAAAGGCCCGAGTTTGATCCCCTGCTCTCAGAGATCGCGCATTATGTAGTGGATCAGCCCATTACTTCCCCGATCGCCTACCAAAGTGCGCGGCTTTGTTTGCTAGATTCCATTGCCTGCGCTTTAATGGCGCTCAAATACCCTGAATGCACCAAGTTACTAGGTCCTAGTGTCCCGGGGGCGGATTTTAGACCCCTAGGGGCTAAGGTGCTAGGCACGCCCTACCAGCTTGAGCCCGTGCGTGCAGCTTTTAACATCTCGTGCATGGTGCGTTGGCTGGATTTTAATGACACTTGGCTAGCGGCTGAATGGGGGCACCCATCGGATAATTTGGGTGCGATTTGGGCGTTGGGGGATTATCTGAGCCGTTTGAATCTAGCCCAAAATAAAAAGCCCCTACAAGTCAAAAATATTCTAACTGCCATGATTAAAGCCCATGAGATTCAAGGGATTTTAGCCCTAGAGAATTGTTTTAATGCCGAAGGCTTAGACCATGTCTTATTAGTGCGGGTGGCTAGCAGTGCGGTGGCTACTGGGCTATTAGGGGGGAGCTTTGAGGAGGTGCGTAACGCGATCTCTAATGCCTTTGTGGATGGAGGCAGTTTGCGTTGTTACCGCCACGCGCCCAACACCGGATCGCGCAAATCATGGGCAGCTGGGGATGCCAGCGCGCGGGGTGTGGATTTAGCCCTAAAAGCCTTGCAAGGAGAAATGGGCTACCCTTCAGCTTTGAGCGCGCAATATTGGGGCTTTCAGGATGTCTATATGAAACAGCAGACACGCAAGCAAGAAAAATTGCATTTGCCCCAAGCTTTGGGTAGCTATGTGATGGAAAATATATTATTTAAAATCTCTTTCCCGGCTGAGTTCCACGCCCAAACCGCCGTTGAATGCGCCTTGAGTTTGCATGATGAACTCAAGGGACGGCTAGAGGACATTGATAAAATTGTCATCACCACCCAAGAGAGCGCACAACGCATCATCAACAAGGTCGGGGCGTTGCACAATTACGCCGATCGCGATCATTGTATCCAATACATGGTCGCCTATGCGCTCATCTATGGTCATTTAGATGCCCAATCTTATAGCGATGAGAGTGCAGCCGATCCGCGTATCGATCGGCTAAGAGATTTGAGCGCAGTGCAAGTTGATGATGCATACACACGGGAGTATTTAGAGCCTAGCAAACGCGCCATTGCCAATGCGGTGCAAGTCTTTTTTAAAGACGGGAGCCACACGCAGAAAGTTGAGGTCAAATATCCCATCGGGCATCGTTTTAGACGCGATGAGGGCGTGCCCTTGTTGTATCAAAAATTCAAGTTAGCCCTAAGGGAGGTTTTTAGCCCCAAGCGCGCTAGCCACATTGAAGAGGTTGTTTTTAACGAAAACGCCTTGGAACAGATGGATTTTAACCAATTTAGCGATCTGTTTTCATTAGCCTAAGGAGCGCACATGACAGCTGGTCAAAGATTTAGAGAGGCTCTAGCACAAAATCAGCCCTTGCAAATTGTGGGCACGATCAATGCTTACCAAGCCTTGCAAGCCACCAAAGTAGGGCATAAAGCCCTTTATCTCTCAGGGGCGGGCGTGGCGAATGCCTCCTATGGCTTGCCCGATTTGGGCATGACCAATTTAGAAGAAGTTTGTATCGATGTGCGCCGCATTTGTGCCATCTGCCCCACGCCCCTAATTGTAGATGCTGATACCGGATTTGGGCATGCCTTAAATATTGGGCGCTGTGTTACCCAGCTGATTAAAAATGGTGCTGCTGGGATGCACCTAGAGGATCAAGTGGGGGCCAAGCGTTGCGGGCACCGCCCCAATAAAGAGATCGTAGAAACCCAAGAGATGTGCGATCGCTTGCATGCCGCTTTGGAGGCTAGGAAAATAGATCC
Source organism: Helicobacter bizzozeronii (assembly GCF_900196775.1). NCBI lineage: Bacteria > Pseudomonadati > Campylobacterota > Epsilonproteobacteria > Campylobacterales > Helicobacteraceae > Helicobacter > Helicobacter bizzozeronii. Next base: position 588 of record NZ_FZLB01000072.1, on the reverse strand, counting down.
TAGTTTTTATCTCATCGCCCGCACAGACGCGCGGGCTAAAGAGGGTTTAGAATCAGCCATTGAGCGGGCTTTGAGCTATGCCAAAACAGGCATTGATGCGATCTTTGCAGAAGCCTTGCAAAGCCTAGAGGAATACCACGCCTTTAGCCAAGCTTTGAGCGTGCCCCTACTGGCTAATATCACTGAGTTTGGGCTAACCCCGATGTTTGGCTTAGAGGAACTTAAAAATGCGGGGGTGTCTATGGTGCTCTATCCTTTAAGTGCCTTTAGAGCCATGAACAAAGCAGCCCTAAGCGTGTATGCCGATCTCAAGCACAAGGGCACGCAAAAAGATCAAATCCCGTATATGCAAACCAGAGAAGAACTCTATGAGATGTTGGGCTATTATGGCTATGAGGCACAAATAGATCGCTTGTTGGGGCGCAAATCCTAGTGGGCGCACACACCCTCTATTTTTTCTAAAAACCCCAATGCGTCTAAGATAATGCGTTCTTGTTGGGGGCAGGGAGTGGTGTTTAAAATGCCCTCATAAAAACTCTCCAAACAATTTAACAAAGCACTTGAGGGGCTTAAGGGGGGATGGTGGGG